>NZ_JANVFC010000022.1:0-73392 GCF_025195005.1 Vibrio sp. NC2 | reverse complement strand
CCTGAAGTCGTTACTGCTTTGTCGGTTTCATCGATAGCGACGGTCGCACTGCTGACAGTAGCGGCGTCGTTAGTGCCGTTAATCGTGACTTTAATGGTCGAAGGTGTGCCATCAACGGAAGTGACAGTGAAGGTTTCTTCTACTTTGTCGCCGACGTTTAACTGATTAAACGCGCTGTTGGCGGTGAACACCCAATGCCCATTAGCATCAATAGTTAGGTCGCCATTAGCTCCAACAATGGAGTCTGGCGTAAATGTGTTATCTGGATTATCAACATCGGTACTGGTTAACGTGCCTGAGGTGGTTACCGCTTTGTCAGTCTCATCCACACTGACTGTTGCGGTACTGACTGTCGCTACATCGTTAGTGCCATTAATCGTCACTTTGATGGTCGAGGATGTGCCATCAACAGACGATACAGTAAAGGTCTCTTCGACCTTATCGCCGACGTTTAATTGGTTAAACGCGTTGTTGGCTGTGAATGTCCAATGCCCATTAGCATCAATAGTCAGGTCGCCGTTAGATCCAGTAATCGAGTCGGGTGTGAAGGTATTGTCTGGGTTATCCACGTCAGTACTGGTTAGCGTACCTGATGTCGTTACTGCTTTGTCGGTTTCATCGATGGCGACGGTCGCGCTGCTGACAGTAGCGGCGTCGTTGGTGCCGTTAATCGTGACTTTAATGGTCGACGGTGTGCCATCAACAGATGAGACAGTGAAGGTCTCTTCGACCTTATCGCCGACGTTCAATTGATTAAACGCGCTGTTGGCTGTAAAGGCCCAATGACCATTGGCATCAATAGTCAGGTCACCGTTGGTGCCTGAAATAGAATCCGGCGTAAACGTATTGTCTGGGTTGTCTACATCGGTACTGGTCAATGTTCCTGATGTCGTTACTGCTTTGTCGGTTTCATCGATGGCAACGGTTGCGCTGCTGACAGTAGCGGCGTCGTTAGTGCCGTTAATCGTCACTTTTATGGTCGACGGTGTGCCATCAACCGACGATACCGTAAAGGTCTCTTCGACCTTATCGCCCACGTTTAATTGATTAAACGCACTGTTGGCGGTGAAGACCCAATGACCATTAGTATCAATAGTCAGGTCACCGTTGGTGCCTGAAATAGAATCCGGCGTGAACGCATTATCTGGATTATCGACATCGGTGCTGGTTAATGTTCCTGAAGTCGTGACTGCTTTGTCGGTTTCATCGATAGCAACGGTCGCACTGCTGACAGTAGCTGCGTCATTAGTGCCGTTAATCGTGACTTTAATGGTCGAAGGTGTGCCATCAACAGACGATACCGTAAAGGTTTCTTCGACTTTGTCGCCCACGTTTAATTGATTAAACGCGCTGTTGGCGGTGAAGGTCCATTGGCCATTAGCACCAATGGTGAGGTTGCCGTTGGTGCCAGTAATCGAATCCGGCGTGAACGCATTGTCTGGGTTATCGACGTCGGTACTGGTCAATGTTCCTGATGTCGTTACCGCTTTGTCGGTTTCATCGATGGCAACGGTCGCACTGCTGACAATAGCTTTGTCATTAGTGCCATTTACTGTGATAGTCACTTGATGCGGCGTGCCATCAGCAGAATGAACGGTGATGGTGTCGGTAGCGGTTGCTCCTTTGCCCAATGATTGAACGTTAGGATTTGTATTATCAAGATCGTACGTCCAAGAACCAGTATCAGTCAGATGAAGCGTACCAAACGAGCCTGCAATATCGGTACTTCCTGTGGATGAAGTAGCGAAGTGTGCCTCGCCAGTATCCACATCCGTTACCGCAAGTGTGCCCGAGGTCTGAAGTTGGGACTCTTCGGTTACCGCGCCGGCACTGGTTCCGCTTATCACGGCTTTATCATTGGTGCCGTTAACGGTAATTGCAATTTGATGAGGAGTGCCGTCGGCGGAGTGGATGGTTATGATGTCTGTTGTCGCAAAGCCTTGACCAAGAGCCTGAACTTGTGGATTTTTATTATCTAGATCGTAGCTCCAATCGCCATTGTCTTTAAGGTGTAAAGTACCCAGTGTCCCCTTGAGGTCGGAATTAGAAAAATGCGCCTCTTTTGAGTCGATATCGGTGATGTTGAGTTGGCCTGAAACCGTTAGGTCTTTATCTTCAGTAACTTGGCTTGAGCCATTACTTGTCCCGATAGCGAAAAACGAACTTGGTGAATTTGCTGAACTACTCGTGATTACTGCATGGTCGTTGGTGCCATTGATCGTAACCATAACTTGATGCGCTGTACCATCAGCTGAGTGAACAGTGACGATGTCTGTCGCAGTTGAACCTTGGCCAAGTCTTTGAACTACTGGGTTATTGTTGTCTAAACTGTATGTCCATGCACCGTCTTTGGTGATGCTTAGCGTACCGAAATTACTAGTCACTTTTGAGGCTTGAAAGTGGTCCTCTCCAAGATCAGAGTCCGTTACCGAAAGCTGCCCTTGAACTTGTGTCGTTAAATCTTCAGTTAACGTGCCAGCATCCACACCCGTAATTACGGCATTGTCGTCGTTCCCGCCAATCGTCATATCGATCGTTTGCGGTGTGCCATCTTTGGTGTGAATTGTGAAACTTTCATGCAGTGAAGTGGCTGCGGTTAAAGCTTGAACATTAGAGAGCGAGTTATCAACTTGATACTGCCAATGTCCATCAGCATCGATAGTTAATGAACCATATTTACCTGAGATAACTTCCGGTGTAACCGAACTTTCATTTTGGTCAGGGTCTATGACATCGATTTTGCCGTTCGCATGTAACAAGCCTTGTGAATCAATATTGTGATCTTCTGTTACGACACCTGTTAAGTCTCCAGAAATACTTGGCGTGTCTTGCTTACCCGTGACCGGAACTTGAACAATGACGCTCGAGCCGTTAGATAGATGCAACAAGAAATGATCAGTGCCTTGTTGGTGCTGATTCAACAGTATGTATTGAGGCGATTTTGGGTTTAATACAAACGTGTATTGACCATTTGCATCAACATGAAGCTCTCCGTATGTACCTTTTATGACTTCTGGCATAAAGGTGACGGGTAAAGCGGGCGTCGTAGGCGCATTCGAATGAGTCGGCTGACCGTTACTCCCTGAGGAGATAGTAGGCATCGATACCGAAGGAATGTAATGGACTTGCGGGTGAGAAAGCGTCGATAAATGATGAGAAGGAACCAGGTGAGAGCTCGAACCATGGGCGGCATGACTTGCACTTAAGGTTGAGTTTACGTCGCTGTCACTCGTCTGAGCTTCTTGATGAACAACCGCTGATGAGTCCGGCTTACTATGGTCATCGGTGACATCTTTTTCGGTCACGTTATTTGCGGTTACTTGATCTGCAGCGTCACTGGAATTGTCTATGCTCTCAGCAGCAGCGTGTTTAGCCAATGATGGCAAAATCATCATGAGTGACTGAAAAAGTGGGATATTCACTTTTAGATGTGAATGCAGTCTGCGCTTCTTTTTTTGTGTTGGTTTCTTTTGTTCTAGCTCGTTACTTTTCTTATTTTTGATTGCTGTATTTTTCTTGTTTGCTTCGACGTTTTTTTTGTTAGCCATTTTTATCATCCGTGAATCGTGGTTGCACTATCTTAAGTAAAATACACAGATAGAGGTTTCGCTAGCTAATTGGATAATTTTTAAAGAAAAAACTGCAAAGTCGAAGAATTATCTCATTTTGATGAAAGAGAGGATGAATACTTTTTCAACGGTCAGGCAAATATCGGCACAATGGCATTGACCTTACCCTAAGGGTAACGTTTATAGTTGCGGTGTAAATTCAAAGGTAAGCTATGACAAACACATTCCGAAAAACTTGGATTATTGTTTTCAGCATCATTGCGATGTTGATGTCTAGCTATGCCTCAAGCTCCTCAGCCTTGATGACTGAAGTAATGATGATGGAAATGGGGTCGAGCAAGTCGGCTTGTTACCACAGCGATACTTCGGTTAATGATTCAATGGCAGGGTGTCATGTGATGAGTGAAGAAGTACACGCTGAAGACTCTAACATGAGTGCCCATGCTTTGATGGCTCAATTCGATATGTCTTCAATGAGCGAAGACGGTAGTCCGATGATGGGTAACCATTGTTCGAGTGCCGATTGCTGTGCCTCAATGTGTTCTGCAAGTCCCTATCCAATTCAGGCTGTTCAAGCCGTTGATCAACTTTCCTTTTCATTAGCTCGTTTTCAATCGGTCACGATTGGCCAGAAAGTCGCACGCGCTCAATCTTTGCTACGCCCACCTTCCGCATAAATCTATATCTAAAAATACAGCTCTATCAGTTAGATAAATCTGATAAGTCATTCTTTTTTATGCGCTAATTAGCGCTAGATATGGACATTCATTGTGAATATGAAACCAACAACCTCTGTGTTTGTCATGAACACGAGCTTAGTGGTTGCTGCTACCTTGCCTATGGCCTTGTTTTCAAGTGCTACGCTCGCGGCTACCACGGCGTCAGCTTCAAATGCTCAACACATCTCAGCACATGACCAAGCAAGCTCGACGCAGCAACTCAATACACTGATTGAGATTGCTTTAAGCGAAGATGGAAATCGCAAACAGTACTTTGCTCAGTCTCAAGCGATGCGAGAAACGGGCATTGCCAGCTCGACCTTAATGGACCCGAAATTGAAAGTTGGATTTGGCGGTTTGCCTGTCGATAGCTTTCAATTCGACGAAGACCCGATGACTAATATATCGGTAGGGCTGATGCAGCAGTTTGAGCGTGGCGATACGCTTAACCTCCAACAGAAAAGGGCAGGCCAGCAGGCTGATGCTTTAGCTTTGCAGGTGCAAGCAAGAGAATTGACGGTTGCGAATAGCATGACGCAGCTTTGGCTTGAGTTAGGTTATCAGCAAAAGGCTGAGTCGGTGATTCGTCAAAATCGTCGTTTGTTGGTTGAGCTTGAAAACTATGTACAAACCAATTACTCGATTGGTAAAAGTGAAGCGCAAGATCTGCTTAATGCTCAGCTTCAAGTGAGCAAGCTTGATGAAAAACTTCAGGCAAACCAGCAGGTTCAGCGTCGTCTAATCTCTCAGCTTTCTGAATGGTTGGGTTCTGATTGGCTTGGCTCTCAGGTTCTTGATTCTCAGGGTACACTGAATGCAACTAACCAAATCGATTGGTCGTTATTGGAAAGCAAATTAGCGACCAATATCGATTCAACCAAGCACTACCAGCTACTGACTGACCATCCTTTGGTTAAGATCTCCGATGTCAGTATTTCCTCCAATCAAACTCAGGTCGAGTTAGCCGAGCAAGCTTATACCCCGCAGTTTGGGGTGGAAGTGATGTATGCACACCGTCAAGCCAATAACATGGCGGGTGAACCTGCTTCTGATCTGGTGAGTGCTTATCTGACAGTCGACATCCCGCTGTTTACGGGGAATCGACAAGATAAAAACTTATCGGCTGCTCAGTATCAAGTTGGTGCGGCTAAATCTCAAAAAGACACCTTACTTTCCCAAATGAACGCGCAAGTGAACGCATTGCTGGTGGACAGATCAAATCTGATCCAGCGATTAGATCGCTATCAAACGTCCTTGCTTCCTCAAACTGCAGCTCGAATCAGCGCGGTTGAAAGGGGCTATCAAAACAATACCGCTCAGTTCAACGATGTCATTTTAGCAACGACAGACGAGCTGGCGCTTCAGTTAGAGCAACAACGTTTGATCACCGATCTCAACATCGTTAACAGCAAACTGGCGGCGTTAGTCAGTGGCTTTGAATACCAAGTAAACCAACCACAACTCAATTCAAGCGCAACTAAACACACAGCCAATCAATAAGGGAATAGACAATGAGTTCAGTAAAAGTAGCAACAATCGCTTTATTGGTCGGTGGTGCATTGGGTTTTGGTGTGAACCATTTTCTAATTAATCCAGCACATGACATGTCAGCAATGGCAACGAGTACAGACGCCGAAGTAAGTAAACAAACCAAGGATGAACCTCTGTATTGGGTGGCTCCGATGGACCCAAATTATCAGCGAGACAAGCCGGGTCAGTCACCTATGGGGATGGATTTAATCCCTGTTTACGCGGATGACTCAAGTGGTGCTAAAGATGAGCCCGGTACCGTGTTCATTGATTCTTCGGTAGAAAATAATCTGGGTGTCAAAACAGCGAAAGTTAAGTTCGAAGCGCTGTCTCCTCGGATTGAAACCGTGGGTTATGTGGCGTTCGATGAAAGTACATTGTGGCAAACCAACGTGCGTGTTTCTGGTTGGGTTGAGAAGCTCTACATCAACGCAGTGGGTGAGAAGGTAAACAAAGGTGATGTGCTTTTCACACTCTATTCTCCAGAGCTTGTTAAAGCACAAGAAGAGTTGATTAGTGCTTATAAAACGGGTCGTAAAGGTTTGATCAAGGGCTCGACTGAACGCTTAATTACCTTGGGTGTTGATAAGACTCAAATCCGCTCTATTACGCGCAAAGGTAAAGCCTCGCAAACCATTGAAATTAAAGCGCCAGCCGATGGTGTCATTGCAAGTCTGAATATCCGAGAAGGTGGTTACCTTTCACCTGCACAAGCGGTGATCAGTGCAGGCCCACTAGGCGAAGTATGGGTTGATGCTGAGGTGTTTGAGCGTCAAGCGCACTGGATCTCGTCAGGCAGCAATGCGGTGATGACGCTAGATGCCATTCCCGGCAAAGAGTGGGTGGGTAATGTTGATTACGTTTACCCAATCCTTGACCCAAAAACTCGAACTTTGCGCGTTCGTTTGAAGTTCTCCAATCCAAATGGCGAGCTTAAGCCAAATATGTTTGCCAATATTGCGCTGAAACCCATCAGTGATGAAGCCGTTCTTACTATCCCAAGATCTTCGGTGATTCACTCCGGTGGTATGACTCGAGTGGTGATGTCAAAAGGTTCTGGCAAGTATCGCTCTGCTCGTATTGAGGTTGGTCGTGAAGCTGGCGAAAAAATAGAGGTGCTTCAAGGGCTAGAGCAAGGCGAAAACATTGTCACTTCTGCGCACTTCATGTTGGATTCTGAATCGAGCCAATCTGCTGATCTGTCACGCATCAATGGTGTTGAGGAAGAAGATGAAACCGTGTGGGCAAATGGCGAAATTTCCGATGTTATGCAAGGCAGTCGCATGGTGACGATTAACCATCAGCCTGTTCCAGAATGGGATTGGCCGGGCATGGTGATGAATTTCACCTTTGCGGAAGGCTTGGACATGAGTGACGTGCAACGTGGTAAGGCGATTGATTTTGAGATGAGAAAGACAGAGTCAGGGCAGTACGAGGTTGTTGATTACAAGGTCAACAAACACAAGATCGCTGGCGAAGTTTGGGTAACAGGTGACATCACTATGTTGATGGCAGATTTTGGCATGATCACCGTAAAACATAAGCCAGTCCCTGAGTGGAATTGGAAAGCGGGTGAAATGAATTTCCAAGCCAGTGATGACCTTGATTTATCTGAGTTTACCGAGGGTCAAACCATTCGGTTTCTAGTGGCGAAGCAAGGTTCTGATTATGTGCTCAAATCTCTCGAACCGACGAATAGCACGGGTGAGGGCGAACTATGATCAATGCAATCATTCGCTGGTCTATTAGCAACCGCTTCTTAGTGCTGGTTGCTACTGTAGCCATCGTATTTGGCGGCTTATACAGCGTTAAAAATACACCGGTTGATGCCATTCCAGATTTGTCAGATGTTCAGGTGATCATCAAAACCAGTTATCCGGGGCAAGCGCCACAAGTGGTCGAGGATCAGGTGACTTATCCATTGACCACAGCCATGTTAGCTGTACCAGGAGCTGAAACGGTTCGTGGTTACTCGTTCTTTGGTGATTCCTATGTCTATATCATCTTCAATGACGATACTGATATGTACTGGGCACGTTCACGAGTGCTGGAGTACCTAAGCCAAGTTGCACCTAACTTGCCTTCGAGTGCTAAGCCAACACTAGGGCCAGATGCAACCGGTGTGGGCTGGGTTTACAGCTACGTGTTGCAAGATAAAACCGGTCAGCACGACTTAGCGGAACTTCGTAGTTTGCAAGATTGGTTCTTGAAGTATGAATTGCAAACTGTAGAAGGCGTGTCTGAAGTGGCGACCGTTGGCGGCATGGTGAAGCAGTACCAAGTACAGATTGATCCTGCCAAATTACGTGCTTATGACCTAACGCTTCAGCAAGTCAACAAGGCAATCCAAGATGGTAATCAAGAAACCGGTGCGTCTGTTGTCGAGATTGCCGAAGCCGAGCACATGGTTCGTACGACCGGTTACCTTACAAGCATCGAAGACATTCAATCTTTGCCGTTAAAAGTGACAGACAAAGGTACTCCGCTGCTATTAGGTGACATTGCTGACATTAACCTTGGCCCACAAATGCGTCGTGGTATCTCGGAACTCAATGGTGAGGGTGAAGCGGTTGGCGGCGTTATTGTGATGCGCTTTGGTGAAAATGCCAGTGAAGTGATCGACTCGGTGAAATCCGAGCTCGCTGAACTGCAAGCTGGCTTACCTGATGGTGTCGAGATTGTCGCAACTTATGACCGTTCTACTTTGATTGATTCAGCCGTTGAAAACCTTTGGAAGAAGCTGGCTGAAGAGTTCATCGTGGTCGCCGTCGTGTGTGCGCTGTTCTTGTTCCATATCCGATCATCACTGGTTATCGCGCTAAGTCTGCCTGTCGGTATCTTAGGCGCATTCATCGTTATGCATTGGCAGGGTATTAACGCCAACATTATGTCTCTTGGCGGGATCGCGATTGCGATTGGCGCCATGGTGGATGGTGCCATCGTGATGATTGAGAACGTTCATAAACACATTGAACGGACTCCGCTCACTGACAAAAACCGTTGGCAGGTGATTGGTAAGGCAGCAGAAGAAGTTGGCGCACCGCTGTTCTTCTCTCTGATTATCATTACCTTGAGCTTTGTGCCTGTGTTCGCGTTAGAAGGCCAAGAGGGCAAGATGTTCTCGCCACTTGCCTTTACCAAGACGTATGCGATGGCGGCAGCGGCAGGTTTGGCTATCACGCTGGTGCCTGTGTTAATGGGTTATTTCATTCGCGGCAACGTGCTACCTGAACACAAAAACCCAGTAAACCGCAGCCTAGTGGCGATGTACAAGCCGCTTCTGAACCTCAGCCTAAAATATCCAAAGGTGATGATTGTTATCGCACTTAGCTTAATGGCGTCTGCTTATTACCCAACCAGTAAGCTTGGCAGTGAGTTCATTCCACCTTTGGATGAAGGGGATTTGATGTACATGCCAACCACGTATCCGGGCATCTCAATAGGTAAGGCTCGTGAGTTGTTGCAACAAACCAACAAGCTCATTAAAACCATTCCAGAAGTCGAAACCACGTGGGGCAAAATTGGTCGAGCAGAGACGGCAACCGATCCTGCGCCACTGACTATGATTGAAACCGTGATTCAGCTTAAACCGCGAGAGCAGTGGCGTGACGGTGTCACTACGGAGTCTCTGCGTAAAGAGTTTGATGATCTGATTCAGTTCCCAGGTTTAACCAATGCGTGGGTTATGCCAATCAAAACTCGTATCGACATGTTAGCGACAGGTATCAAAACCCCAATTGGCATCAAAATCGCTGGCCCTGAGCTGAGTGTGATTGAAGATATTGGTTCGCAACTTGAACCCATCCTCAACAGCGTGAGTGGTACGGCTTCTGTCTACGCCGAGCGTGTTGCGGGCGGTCGTTACGTCACGATAGACATCAAACGTCGTTCTGCTGCGCGATATGGTTTGAGCATTAAAGAAGTGCAACAGGTTATTTCGACTGCGGTTGGTGGCATGAACGTGGGCGAAACCGTTGAGGGGCTAGAGCGTTACCCAATCAATGTCCGTTACCCACAAAGCTATCGTGATTCTGTCGTTAAGCTGCAGAACCTGCCGTTAGTGACACCAAATGGAGCGCGAATTGCTTTGTCTGATGTTGCAGATATTCGCTATGAAGATGGACCACCAATGATTAAGACGGAGAACGCGCGTCCTAATGGCTGGGTGTTCGTTGACATCGAAGGGCGCGACCTTGGTTCTTATGTGGCAGAGGCGCAAAAAGTCGTTACAGATCAAATCGTCTTGCCTGCCGGATATTCACTGGCATGGTCTGGTCAATACGAATACATGGAGCGCGCCAAAGAGCGTTTAAGTGTCGTTGTGCCAATTACCATCGCCATCATCATGTTATTGCTCTACCTCAGCTTCCGCCGTGTCGGTGAGGTGATGATGATCATGCTGACATTGCCACTCGCAATGGTGGGTGGTTTATGGCTAATGCATATCCTCAATTACAACTTCTCCATTGCAGTAGGGGTGGGCTTTATCGCCCTTGCCGGGGTTGCTGTTGAGATAGGTGTGATCATGTTGGTCTACCTAAACCAAGCATGGCACTACAAGAAATTGGATGCAGAGCAGAACCAGCAAGCACTTCAGAGTGAAGACTTAACGGATGCGATTCGAGAGGGCGCAGGACTGCGTGTTCGCCCAGTGATGATGACGGTACTTACTGTGATTATTGGCCTCATTCCAATTATGTATGGCGAGGGAACGGGCTCTGAAGTGATGCAGCGAATTGCAGCGCCGATGATAGGCGGAATGGCGTCTGCACTATTGCTTACCCTTCTGGTGTTGCCTGCAATCTTTAAGCTCTGGAAACAGCGTGAGATTACGCATAGCCAAAACGAAACAAACAAATAACGTATTGATTATTAGCCCTTACTGACCAAAACAGAGTGGGTAAGGGCCTACCACATAAACATGTGAAACTAACAAATAAATAACTGAATTTATCTAAGGAACGATCATGAAAAAGACACTTATTGCGATTGCACTGACGTTAACTACTGCAACGGCTTTTGCTGAAATGGACCACTCCGCTGTTGACCATTCAAGTAAAGATCATTCAGGCATGGAACACTCAATGATGAAAAATGGAGAGATGGATCATTCAAAAATGGATCACAGCATGATGAAGGATGGAAAGATGGACCATTCGATGATGAATATGGAAGGCATGTCTGAAGTGGGTATGCCTGCGACAGGCGCAAAACCGGATAAAGTGGTTCATGTCCTACTAAGTGATGATATGAAAATTACATTTAAGAATAAGGTTGATATTGAGCAGAACGACGTGGTGCAGTTTGTTGTGATGAACACAGGCAAGATTGATCACGAATTCTCGATTGGGTCTGCTTCAGAGCAATTAGAGCACCGTGAAATGATGAAAAACACGGGTAATCACGCCCATGACTCGGGTAGCACAGTTACAGTTAAGCCGGGTAAAGCGAAGCAATTGCTGTGGCATTTCCATGGTGATAATAACGTAGAGTTAGCGTGCAATATCCCTGGTCACGCTGAAGCGGGTATGGTGAAGTCGTTAACGCTTTAGACGTTAACTAATAGCGCTTTGTTGAATTAGATAATTCAATGGGGGCAAGAAAATTAAAGATAAGTCTTAACTCATGCCCAAAGCGCTTTGCTGAGAGAGATTCGTTGAGGCTTATCTTTATTCATAGTCACTGTAGCAAGATAGAAGTTTCAAGCAGGTGGTGTGCTTCGCCGCTCAGGTGCGGTAGCTCTGCCATGATCTTTTTAAACTTGTCGTCGATTGATTCTGCTTCATTCAGCGATCGAAAAGCCAGTACAGCTTGTTCAGGCTCGCTGTTCACATAACCTTTCAATGTATCTAGCTGAATTTTATTGGCATTTTCGACTTTTGCTAAAGCGACATTAATTGCTTCGATGTTAATTGTTAACTCATTGCTTTTAAACATTTTTATTATTTATGGGTTGTTGCTAATGCGCGCACATTAACACAACTGTTTTTTCGGATATTGACCAAGATTATTAAATTGGAACAATTTTGAAAATCATTAAAAGCTGAACTGCAATGTGTGATTTGGATAGGTGTCAGAAATACGAAGCGATTTAAGGAGTTAATAGCTTTGGTTGGTCACTTAGCGTTGATTCGTCAATCTAAGCTTAAACCAAATTAGTTTAATCAGTATAGATTTAATGACTATGGATTTAGCAAACGGAGAAAGTTTTTGAATAGGGTATTGCTGGAAGAAAGCACGTCATGGAGCGTAAGAAGAAGTTGGAGCGTGCAGCGGGAATCGAACCCGCATCATCAGCTTGGAAGGCTGAGGTAATAGCCATTATACGATGCACGCACACTGTCTTATGAGTAAGACTGAGGCATCAAGAAGACTGGAGCGTACAGCGGGAATCGAACCCGCATCATCAGCTTGGAAGGCTGAGGTAATAGCCATTATACGATGTACGCACATCGTCTTAACGAGTTTGATAATGCCACATCTAACTGAAAACGAAACCTTTTTCTTTCATTTTTATTCTAAGTGCTCGCATAACCACCACTCCGCTAGTTTTTCAATCATATCTGGCGTTATGAGAGTGAATAAAATGTGACTAAAATCTCGTTAAAAGGAGGGCGAGAAATAATAGTAAATGTCATGCTGCTTTTGGCGATAAACCCGCGTCAATTTATAAACATGCTTTAGTAGTGCTTGGTTGTCATAAATTTCATGAAAATTAAGGAATTTGGAGTGTTAACATAAACTGATTTTTATTCGTGTTTCGGCGTTCATTAATAACAATCTGAATGCATAAATTTAACTTATTCGCTGGTCAAAACATTCAGTAAACTAATCCCAAATGAGTAGAGTTATAGAGACTTCTAAGCCTTTGCAGAAAAAAGTAACGAGTTCAGTTGATAATTCACGCAAAAGCCTCGTCATTCCGTCTATCGTTTGGTACATTTGCCGCACATTTTGTCTCCCCTAAAATACCCATGCCTTCTCAGTTCCGAATTAACAAAATTGTTGAAATTGGTGATACTCTTCACCGCAGTGGTTGCGCTCCGTATAAGCTTGAAAAATATACACAATATTATGCTAAAAAGCATGGTGTGGATGTGATGATCCAAGCAACGCCAACCGCGATTAATTATCAGTTTCCAGACGATAACAACGCCGTTATTCTTAAGCGTCTAAAGCCTGCGTCGATTAACTTGAGTTTGTTGGCCAATACGATCATTCGTATTAACCAGCCAAGCAGTGAGCCTGTACCAGAGCCTGTCGGTTACTCTAAATTTGTGACTGCACTTGCCAATATGGGTATTCCGCCTGCGTATTTGATGCTGGTGGGCAGTACGTTGGAAGCGGTGGGCTTTTCTGCGTTATTGGGTTTGATGGTTTGGGTATGTCAGCAAGTTCTTCATTCACGTCGCGCTATCGCAGTTGAATTCATCTCTGCATTGTTAACGGGTATCTTCGTGGCGTTTTTGGCGAGTACAGGATTGCCGATACCAGTGTGGGCATTGTGTATCGCCTCGATTGTCTTGTTTGTCCCCGGGTTATCCATAGCCAACGCACTAGAATGTTTGGCGTTTAATGACTTGGTTTCTGGTACCAGCTTGCTAGGGCAGAGCGCCTTAACCCTGATTAAGCTGTTTGTCGGGATTATCATGGGGCTCAACATCGGTGAAGCGATATGGGGACAAGCGGTCTCCATCGACTATACCAATGCGGTACCGATGTGGATGCACATATCTGGCTTGGTGCTGATCTCTGTGTCTATAGGTGTGATGTTCAATGCTCGCCCTAAAGACATCTTACTTGGTTTGCCAGTTGCCGTTCTCGGTATGTGGGGACCATTCTATCTAGGTTTTGATAGTGGTTGGGTTGTCGGCACTTGGGTTACGACGGTTCTTATTACTTTGTACGGAACTTGGATTGCTAAAAAGATGGAGCTCACGGGCTCTATTTATATCGTGCAAGGGATCATCATCTTGGTTCCGGGTAGTCGAGTATTAGTGAGTGCCAGCCAGTCGGTGTTTGAACAATCGATTCTGCCTATTCCGAGTATTGGTTTGTCGGCGTTATTCATGTTCTCTGCAATCGTGGCAGGGCAAATCACCGCTTACTCGATTTACTCACCAAAAGTCGAACGTTAAGCCGTTCCGCTTCTCAAACCTTTAAACAAACACAGCTTAATGGCTGTGTTTGTTCGTTCGTTTTAGGTGCTGTTCTTTTCTACGTTAAATTACGCTACCGAAAATTGGTTCGGTTTGTGCTCGCTAAGCCTAACAAGAGTCATTAAAATGGACGCAAATTCTATTTAAATGAAGTATTAACGTATGTCTCTACCTCCTTGTCCGCAATGCCAATCTGAATATGTCTACCCAGATCAAAACAACCTAATCTGCCCTGAGTGTGCCTACGAATGGAACCCAGAAGAAGAGCGTTTAGAAAGAGAAGCCGCGCGTGTTAAGGACGTAAATGGCGTTGTATTGGAAAGTGGCGATAAAGTTACCTTCATTAAAGATCTAAAAATCAAAGGCAGTTCTTCTGTACTGAAAATCGGCACTAAAGCGGTAATCAGACGAATTAATGAAGGCAAAGATCACCAGTTAGATTGCAAGCTGGATGGTGGCGGTGAAATGCTCGTCACCGCGAAGTACGTTAAGAAGCAATAGTCGATAATAGGTCAAAATAGCGAGTTTCTCCTGAATTAAATAGCGTAGAAGCCGTTGGAGAATCAACATTATATGGACATGGTTAAAGCTGCTCTTTCGCATTCAACTGCCTTTCATCACTATGTGAACGCCTGTGTTGAAGATGGGTTAGATATTTACACGGGCATTTCTGATGGCAGTGATGCGTATTTGGAAAGACGAATTGCTTATTCAAAAGGTGAGGAACTGCCAGAAGGTTGGACGCCTGCTTCTACGTATTTTTGTTTCGAGTCTGGCCGTATTCTTGGAGTGATAAGAGTTCGTCATGGTACCAGTCCGTACATTCACGATGTCATTGGACATATCGGGTATGAGACCCTGCCGCAAACCAGAGGGCGGGGTATCGCAAGTCATATGTTGTCTTGGGTTCAACGGCACGTATTGTCCGAAAGCGCTATTATTACGTGTGAGAGGGGCAATATAGCTTCGCAAAAAGTGATTGAGAAGTGCGGTGGACAATTCCTGAGTACCTTTTACTCAGAGCAAGATAAACACGAGGTCTTACGTTACCAACTAGAACCAAATTGAACATTTAAGCGTGGCATTTTTGGTTGTGTCGGGGGCTCTGAATTCCGGCTTAAACGAAAATGAAACCATAGCCAATTATTGTTGGAGGTATTTTGAAGTATTCAACAAGATCTGCTCAGTCATCAGATTATGAATTTCTGTTTGAGCTTAAGAAAGCCGCTGAGTTTGAACCGATCAAAGCCGTATTTGGCTGGGATGAGCAGGTTCAACGAGATATACACGCTGAAGAGTGGGCAGAAGAACGACCTGAAATCATTGAATATCAAGGCAAAGCGATTGGCAGTGTATTGTTGCAAGACAAAGGCGAACATTTCTATTTTTGTCGATTCTTCTTACTGCCTGAGTATCATGGAAAGGGCATTGGCAGCCAAGTATTGAAAGATTGCTTAACTAAGGCTGACAGCCTCAATAAACCAGTCGAACTTTGTTACCTGCAAGGTAATCGAGTTGGGGAGTTGTACTTGAGGTTTGGCTTTGAAATCACCTCGCAAAACGACCAGTTTGTCTATATGTGGCGTGAATAGTGAGTAATAATTGAGATGAACTCATTCCTTTAGCCTGTATCTCCATCATATAGTTGCCTTCATCTGCCAACAGAGGTCGTGTAATAAGAAAATTGTCAGTTGAATTATAAAATAATGCCAACTATATCAATATTTTATGAATCTGTGTTTTCGGTCCGGCTTTTTAATGATAGGGTCGCCGAATAATTAGATTGATAAGAATAAAGGCTTTATATGAAACATTTTCTGCCAATGGCTTTGGTAGCTAGCTTAACGGGTTGTATGACGTTACCTCATAATGCGTCGAATACTCTATCTGCTCCTCATGGAGATGGAGCTATTGGTATTACTACGAAGATCATTAAGGTTGGTAGTGCTTATCCGTGTGATACTTTTTCGATTCTAATGTACGAAAAGATTGGTGATGAACTCGCTCAAGAACCGGAGACGCTGAGAATGACAGTCTACGAAGATCTAGAGTACGTATTGTTTGATAATATCAAGCCAGGTAGTTACGTTGTTAAAGAAGCACGCTGCAATGTTCCAAGAGGGATCGCTGTAGACGGATATAAACGTTACCACTCTATCGAAATGTCGAGTGAGTACATGGTTAAACCCAACACATTGACTTTAACTGATGACCTAATCTTTGCTGCTCAGGAAACTGAGAAGGACTTTTATTTCACAGTTGAATCAAGTGAAGAAGTTTCCATTTACCTTGAGGGTCTGCTTGCGGTATCAGATACTATCGGTGAAGAGTGGAATATAGAAACTCCTAAGAGTCAGCAGCTCTAATCGTTCGTCGGCTCCAAAGTACTAGCTGCCTTAAAACTGGTTAACTTAGCTGGAAATTGTAAATAAACTCAATGGTACGCTGTGTCATTGAGTTTATTAGTTTTGAGGGGCGACTTAGATTTGATAGTCAGTAATGCCCGAATGTTACTACTACAGAACTGCACTCTTCATTGAGCCTCCTTTTGGCTCCTAATTGTTTGCCTGCAATATCTTCGAAGTAAAAACCTTGCGACGATACTACCCCAAAACCTGTTTGTAGCATCGCTAGAATCAGAGTTATCGACATTCATTTCCCAATTTTAACTCGGAATTATTAATCTTACTGGTTTCAGTAACTAACGGTTTCTTGCGACTGAACTTTTTACAAGTTCATGGGGCGGAACACCAAAAGTTTTCTTAAAGGCGCTGGTGAAGTTAGAAGGATGCTGATAACCCGCTTCATAGGCCGCTTCGGTTATCGAAACCAAACCGCGTTCTAAGTGTTGTCGCGCGATGTCTAGACGTCGGTAGCGGATATAACCGTTAATAGTCAGGTTGTAAGACTGCTTAAATCGACGCTGAAGATTGGAAATGCTCATCGAGAACTTACTCGCGATGCTTTCAAGGCTGAGTTGTTGATCTAGGTTGATTTCAATGTAGCTGATGATGTCTTCAATCTTGGCATCGAAACTCTTTGATGTACTGGCCATATAAAGGTTTACACTCGAGTTTGTATTGTGTGAGGCGATGACTGGATCTGTGCTCTCTGTATTTGTGAGGTCATCATCGGAAGTACATAGCTGACAACATTGAATCGGCATCTGCGACAGGGTTTGAGCAAGTAACTGCTGGGTCAGAGTCTCTACGACAAGCTTATCTTGGAAGTTGGTTGGTGTCGCTTGGCTGGTAAGTGCGTTCGTGAGTTGAATGATGTCAGCGTTAATCTTTACGTTGTAAAACGCCTTATGTGAATCGAGGAATGATTTGCTAGAACAGTGGTCACTTAAACGAGGCTCGACCCATTGCGGTTTAACCAAGATGTTGATCTTATTTATCTTATTACCTTGGATTAAAGATCGCCTAAAGTTGGCAGGCTTGGCAAGGTTAACCACCACACCTTGTGGGCCAGAGTTGGCATCGAGATCGAACTCGAGATCGTCGTAACCAAAGGTGAGCTTTCCCTCAAGAAGAATCGTAATCAGGATGGCGGAGTGGGCGGTCGATACGATGTTGCTATCGACCAATTCAACACAACGACCGCCATGTACAAAAATCTGGTCATTGTATTGGTAAGAAAGGAATTTCCCCTCAGCAAGTGACGTTTGCTTGGTTTGGCCTTGCGTCACGATGATCTGCTTTTCCGTCTGTTCTAGTTTTTTGGTCAGGGCTATTTTCTTAGTTAATGTCGATTTTTTGGCTAATACATTTGCTTTTGCCACAGCCGTTTCGGCAAGTTGAGTCTGCTTTGATGTTACTTCACCCATTTGACCGTTCCTCATAACATCTGTGCGTTTTTGCATAAGCAAATCATCTGTGCATTTACAAATTACAACTCTATCATGTTTGAGAATTATTATCATTTACATCTAGGATTGAATTTATGGAAAGCCCCGTCAGCTCAACAATCAAGCTTTCAGCCCTCTGTATTGCTATTGCCAGCGCGTTTAGCAGCCCTGTAACTGCAGAGGAGAACACATCGCACTTTGATGAAGTCGTGGTGTGGGGAACGAGAGTATCAAGCAACACTGAATCGATCATTGCCGATGACATGTCACTCAAGCAAGCTGACCATATGTCAGATCTGCTGCGTGAAATCCCTGGTGTTGATGTTGGGGGAACGCACTCGGTCAACCAACGAATTACTATTCGTGGCTTGAGTGAAACTGACTTAGATATTCGACTGGATGGTGCTTCTCAACACGCAAATATGTTTCACCATATCGGTAACTTAACCCTAAACCCAGACATATTGAAGTCAGCGGATATTCAAGTGGGTAATAACTCGGTGACGCAAAATGGGTTAGGTGGCTCAGTACTGTTTGAAACCAAAGATGCCAAAGACCTGCTTCGTTACGACGAGAGTTTTGGTGCTCGTGTTTATGGCGGTTACGCAACCAACGCAAGCCAGCAAGGTTCACTCACTGTGTATGGTTTGTTGTCAGATAACGTCGATGCCATGCTTTACAGTCATTACATGAGTCGTGATAACTTCGAAGACGGCGCCGGTAATGAAACCTTTGGGTCAGAAGGTGATGTTTACAACATTCTCGGTAAGATTGGTTTTGAGCCAAGTGACTTACACCGCTTTGAACTTTCTTATGATCTGTATCGTGATAGTGGTGATTACAGCCCGCGTCCAGATATGTCAGGTGGTGCTAACGAAGGCTTATCTAGCGATATCCTGATTCCAACTGATTATGACCGTGACACTATTACGGCAAGTTATGAACTGCGTGGCGAAAGTCATCAAGGTAACGTCACTCTGTACAACACAGAGACCGAGATTCAGCGCGATGAAAGTGTTATGGCACCGCGTTGGCCATCGAACCGCTTATCTAACAATACGGCGAAAAACCAAAACTTTGGCCTGAATGCTAAGTTCCAATCGGACTATCGCCTGATGTCATTTGATAATATCGCGACTTATGGCTTTGACTACATGGACAAGTCATCGAGCAGCTATTACGGCAGCAGTAAGTTTATGGATGAGTCAGCAATTTCTACCGCACTTTTTGTTGAAGACCAGTTCTACTTTACTCAAGCCTTTTCGATCACTGCAGGTGTTCGTTTTGATGATTACCAGCGTAAAGCCGAAACAGGAAACGATGACTTTGACGACGTAACATGGTCGTTGGCAACGCAATGGGACGTGACCCAAGATTGGACGCTGTTCGCGAGCACCCGTTCGCTGTTCAAAGGACCCGAGTTGATGGAGACCTTTATTGCTTACCAAGACGCAGCGTTCTTAGCTGACGACATTAAGGCTGAAACAGGGCAGAACACCCAAGGTGGTGTGCGCTTCGATAAACGTTTAGATAATCACTTTATTGGCGCAAACTTAACTGTATTCCAAACCAATATCGATGATTACATTGCCGAAGAGTATCAGCCCGCAAACCAGAGTTACTTGATTTACAACTTAGGTGATGTCGAGATAAAGGGTTTTGAGGCGAGCTTGTCTTATGGTTACGAGATGTTTAACAGCAAGCTTTCTTATGCTCGTTCAGATACTAAAAACAAAGACACAGGCGGCGCTGTCGCGGGTGGCAATGGACGCAGTATTGATATGGGCGACAGCATCACGTTAACACTGGACTATCAATCTGAAGCGTTGGAAACGATTTTTGGTTGGAATTCAATGTTTGTTAAAGACGAAGACAATGTATTCGATGGTCAGCCGATCAAAGAAAGCTATGACGTTCATAACCTGTATGCTCAGTGGGTGCCATCAAATGTGGATGGATTGTCTGTCACCTTTGGTATCGATAACGTGTTTGATGAGCAATACACCTCACACGCGTCTCGTTCGGGTACAGCAAGAGGCTTTACCTTGGATGACTATGAACCAGGTCGTAACTACAAGCTTTCCGCTGCTTATCGGTTCTAGAGAAGGTTCTAGTTCTCAGGGTTGGTTAGCGCAATAAACTGGCGGTCGTAGGGATCCGCAAAGGTTATTGACCAAAACTGAAGCTATTCCTTTAAGTCATTCTTTTAAGTGATTACTTTTAATGATTACTTTAGGTGGCTAGTGAAAAGAAAAGCGCCTTTCGAGCTCTTGAGCAAGAAAGGCGCTTTTGCCTTGTTCGTTATTGTGGGAGTCATTCAATAGGCAAAGACAGCACACCGCCATTGAGTTCGACTTGTTTTAGCCATTCGGTTGGAATTTCGCCATCTTCTTCGTAGAAACACGCCGCTAATACAGCGCCAATCACAATCGCACGCCCGCAGCTGTCCCCACCACATAAGATGTTGTCTCGAATACCTTGTTTAAAGCTCTGGGCCCCCGCAATGATGCGAATCAGCAAGGGAAATGCGGCACTCAATTCGCAATGCAATCCAAACTTCTTCGCGGCATCTGTAATCGAAAGCTCCGGATCAGCCAATGCTTCGTCGATTTGATCGTGTATAAACTTGCTGCAAGTTTGTCGCGCCATTTCTACCGACTGCAAGGGCGAGTTGCCTTGAATTGCCGCTTGAACCAATAGGGTGATGGCTTGCGCCCACTCCACTGCTTTGTCGTTATTGTTAGTGACTCGCACCGCACTCTCTACCATGGCTGGCAAAGTGTGAGAGGTGTAAGTACACGCCACCAATGGGATGATCTTTGAGACGGCAGGAAGTTGCGTATCGTCTGCGCCACAGGCAGTAATCGGGGCGTCCTCTAGTTCTAATTGATGGATGTTCAGCAAGCTCATGCGCGTCGCTTTATCAATGTAGCCTTGCCAACTGCTACCAAAATCAAACCAGAAGCGGAAATGTTGAATATAGTTCGCTTCATCGTATTTTTGGTTGTCGACTAAGCTGTCGACCATCGCCAATAACTGAGCACCATATTGCGATTGCTCACCTGCGGTTTTACCTTGGTGCGCAAAGTAGCCTTTGTCTTGATAATCGAACCGATTCGGTGAGCGAAATTCAGGCTCAAAACCAGCAACCTGTAAGATCCTCTCTTGGTCATACAGCCAATGTAGCCCCATTGAAGCGGCGTCTCCAACCAATGCGCCAACAACGGCGTAAAAAGCTCTTTCTTTATGATTGTCCATGTTGAGTGATGTCCTTGAGAAGAATCAACGTAGTTCGATACGTTAAGTATAGTGATTAGGCGAGCATTTTGCTGTGTTTCTAAGAAGAAATATGAAGGGATAAGTCCTGATTGGTCAATAGCTTAAACCAATCAGGTGAAATTGATAAGGGCGATGAATAGTCTGGTGAATTCGTATTTTTGATTGGTGGTGTTATTGATGGTTGAGATAGGCACTAGAGCGCTGCTCAATTACTTTGAAAAGACGTGAAAGCGCAAAGCACAAAGCAAAATATACGAAGCCTACAATGAGCCAGATCTCAAAGATCAAACCTGAAGAGTTTGCCATTTCAGTACCAACAAACGTCATCTCTTGGATAGAAATCAGAGACACAATCGACGTGTCTTTAACCAAAGATATTGCTTGGCCAGCCAATGGCGGTGTGATAGCCGTTAATACTTGCGGGCCGACTACAAATCGATACTTAGACAATGCAGACAGACCGAGTGAATCGGCCGCTTCCCATTGGCCTTTAGGAATACCTTCTAAGCCAGCTCTAATTACTTCAGCAATATAAGCAGAAGAGAGCAAGCCAATACAGATAACACCAGACGCCAAGTTTTCCCAAAGGTTAGCTGGGCCGAACAGGAAATCTTGAACAGCATTAATCTCGCCGTTGTGTTCACGTAAAATGCTTTCTAAACCAAGCAATGGGATCAGCTGGTTAGAAACAAAGAAGTAAAAGATAAAGACAAACACCAGCGGCGGAATATTACGAACCAACTGAATGAAAATCAGTGCCGGTGTTTTGAAGAAAGCGATCTTTGAGTGTCTTGCCACACCTAACAATGTGCCAAAAGAGAGTGCTAACACCATACTCCATAAACTTAAGCGCAGCGTTGCGATCAAGCCTTGGAAAAAATAGGGAATACTGCCTTGAGAAGGCGGAATAACAATCAGGGTAAACGCATCTTCCCAGCGCCACTGGTAGTTAATACCAACAGCGGAACGATAATAAAGCCAGCCTGCAAACACACAAATGACAGCGAGTAACACGCCATCCAAAAGGTTAAGGCGTTGATACCAAGGCTTCATATAAACGTTGGGCTTAGGTGTTGTTAATGCGCTAGTACTACTCACGTCATTCCTGTTTAAACAATAATAATTAGTAGGCTGTTTTGTTGAGTTTTAGATCATCAATAGAGCGAATCAAGTTGCCGATGAGAAAGCAGTGCAGACAACGCACTGCCTCGATTCACTAGCAAAAGTTCTGATTACTGACCTTGAGCAATCTGGTCTTGCCAATCTAGAGTAGAGAACCAGTACTCGTAACGCTCTTTCAACCAACCGTCTTCAGTACGTGCTTTGATCCATTCGTTGAAGAATTCTGCCTTGTCAGTTTCACCTAGGCGAACTGCAAATGCTTCGTTACCTTTTGATAGACGCTCTTCAAATGGAATAAATAGCGTGTCTGCATTTTTGATCGTTTCGTGTTCTGGTTTCGGGCTAGACGCGATAACCGCGTGTGCGTTGCCGTTCAACACTTCTTGGAATGCTTGAGCATCGTCATCGAACTGTAGAACTTTCGCTTTAGGGAAGGTTTCACGAGCGACTTGAACCGTGAATGCTCCACGACGTGCTGCAATTTTTACGCGGCGAGAATCAAAATCAGAGATCTGAGTAAAACCTTCCGCTAGCTCTTTGTTAGCCGCCAGTTGAACGCCAGAGTGCGAGTAAGGTTCAGTGAACAATACGCTTTTAGCACGAGCTTCAGTGATAGACATACCGCCGATGATTACATCAAATTTTTTCGATAATAGGGAAGGGATAATACCGTCCCATGCCGTAGGTACAAATTCGACTTTCCAACCAGAATCTTCGGCAAGGCGTTTCGCCACGTCGATTTCAAAGCCAACGAGATCGCCTTGTTTGTTACGCATCGCCCAAGGAACAAATGTCGACATACCAACGCGCAGTGAGCCACGTTCGTTGATTTTATCGAGGTTAGGCGTTTCAGAAGCAAGTGCAGGCAAACTTACGGCAAGCGCAAGTAGGGCTGTAATCGCGGTTTTAAATAGCTTCATGCTGATAAATCCTTATTGTGTTCGCCAGTTAGCCCCGAGCTTATGCTCAAGCCAAGCAGCAACGGCAGAAAGTGAAAGTGTAAGAGCAAGATAAATGATCGCCACAGAGAACCAAATCTCGAATGGCATCGCGGTTTCAGAAACGATGTTTCTGGCTTCGGTTGTCAGGTCGAAAATAGCCATGACACTCACAATCGAAGAGTTTTTAATTAGAGAGATCACTTCATTGGTCAAAGGTGGCAAGGTGCGTTGCACCACCTGAGGAAGAATCACATCCCAGTAAGTATAGGTCTTTGATAAGCCCAAGGATTGAGCTGCTTCAAATTGTCCTCTCGCAATACCATTTAAACCGGCACGAAATATCTCGGCGGTATAAGCGCCTTGGAAAAGTGCCAAGGCTAAAACGGCAGTGCTAAAGCGATCGAGCCCTAATACGGGGCCAAATACAAAATAGAGCAAATAAATTTGTACTAATAACGGCGTGTTACGAATCAACTCAACATAGCTGGTGGCTAAGGTGCGTCCAACCACAGAATTTGAGTTTCTCAACAGCGCTGTCGTTAAACCAATGATCAACGTAGCGACCAAAGAAATCAAAGAGATATTGATGGTAACCAGTAGCCCTTCAACTAATTCTGCTGGCCACCATTCACCATCTTCATAGAAAGCAATATAGTCCGGCACGCGCTCCCATTGCCAGCTGTATCCCATGGTTTGTGCGCCAGAGTCGAGAATCCAAACAACAGCAGCCACCAGTACAACAATCTGTACTAAAGCAGATAGGGCGGGTTTAATAATTCGAATCAACATTAATAAGTCAGGATCTGATTTAGGAACGCTTGAGTACGTTCATGTTGAGGGTTTTCAAAGAGCGCTTGTGGCGTATTCGATTCCACAATTTGTCCTTCATCCATGAAGATAACGCGGTCGGCCACTTGTTTCGCAAAGCCCATTTCGTGGGTCACGCACACCATGGTGATACCTTCGCTCGCCAGTTCAACCATCACGTCGAGCACTTCGTTAATCATCTCCGGATCAAGCGCTGAAGTCGGTTCATCAAAAAGCAGTAATTCAGGCTTCATGCACAGCGAACGGGCGATAGCTACACGTTGTTGTTGACCGCCAGAAAGTTGCACTGGGTATTTGTTGGCTTGTTCAGCGATGTGTACGCGCTCGAGATAGTGCATTGCAATCTTCTCGGCTTCTCGTTTGCTTTTTTTCAGCGTACGTATTGGAGACAGAGTCAGGTTTTCAAGCACGGTAAGATGGGGGAATAAATGAAAATGCTGAAACACCATTCCGACTTGGCCTGGTGTGTTAAATTTACTCGGAAATACTTGTTCTAACACGCAAAGCTCGCCACTTTCGAAAGGTTCTAGCTGATTGATACAACGGATTAAGGTTGATTTACCCGAACCTGATGGCCCGCAAATCACCACTATCTCTCCTTGTTCAATATTTAAATCGATATCCTTTAGGGCATGAAAATCACCATACCACTTGTTAAGTGACTTAAACTTAACCATTTCCTTGAGATTGTTCAAATCGTTGTTCATACCTAGTAAAGAGACAGGTTTACCTTACCAATATAGAAATCTGAATGCACATAAAATTAAGGACTTATGAGAATTTAATAGCATCTTGTAGGGCAAATTAAAAAGCAGCGCCCAAAATGAACGCTGCTTTGTTTGTACGAAAGAAATAAGTAATGGGTTCAGTCAGATGTAAAAAATCATCTTTGTGTGACCATTGCCTTTGCTTTCTCTCTACTTTAGCAATTCTTAGTGAATCGCAGACTCTAAAATCTCGCGTGTTTTCTGAGGCGTGATTGCTTTGTTCTCGCCAAGCTCTAGGTAACCGTGTGACTCAAGTTGCGCTACAACACTATCAATCGCAGTGGCTTTGTTTGTTTCGTAACCGTCGAACATCGTTGGAACGTCTAGGCTGTGGTAGAACGCTTCGATTGCAGCAATAGTGCGCTCGGCTAAATCAGCACCCGCTTCTAGGCCAAATACGTTACGACCCATTTGCTCTAGCTTGCCACGCTTCGCTTCGATTTGATTACGAAGTAGTGAAGGTTGAACAATCGCAAGCGAACGTGCGTGATCTACATGCCATAGCGCAGTGAATTCGTGGCCAATCATGTGTGTTGCCCAATCTTGAGGAACACCCGTACCAATCAGGCCGTTAAGCGCTTGGTTTGCTGTCCACATTAGGTTTGCACGCCATGCGTCGTTGTCACGCTCGTCGTATTGCTTACCCAGTACAAGTAGGTTCTTAAGCAGTGTTTCTGCGTAACCGTCTTGAACCATCGCGTATGTTGGCATTGTGATGTATTGCTCACATACGTGAACCCATGCATCAACTAGACCGTTGATCAGTTGGCGCTCTGGCAGAGACTTCATTACATCTGGGTCCATAACCGCAAACTTAGGCTGTACCGCAGGGTTCATGAATGCCAGTTTCTCTTGAGTCTCTTTACGAGTGATTACCGAACCCATGTTAGATTCAGAACCTGTCGCAGGAAGTGTCAGTACCGCACCAATAGGAGTTGCTTCAGTTACTTGGTGTTTACCCGCTAGGATATCCCAACCGTCGCCGTCGTATTTAGCCGCTGCAGCAACGTACTTAGAACCGTCGATTACTGAACCACCGCCAACAGCGATAATGAACTCTACGTTTTCTTCTTTAACAAGAGCGACGGCTTTATCTAGCGTCTCTTTGGTTGGGTTAGCTTCAACACCAGCGAACTCAATCCAAGCGTGATCCTTTAGAGAAGCGACAACTTGGTCGTAAACACCGTTGCTTTTGATTGAACCGCCACCGTAGATGACTAGTACTTTCTTCGAAGTATCAACCGCTTGGCTGATAGCGTTGATTTGGCCTTGGCCGAAGTGGATAACTGTAGGGTTAACATAAGTGAATTGCATTAGAGATTCCTTGTGTAAAGCTCAATTTGTTATTTTATTTGATTGCTCAATTTCTATATTTGCATATTAGTACAGTAATCCAGGGTGATGAAGAGCTGATCCTCCAAATAAATTGCCTATTTCTACAAAATTGATATTCTTTCTCTGCTTTAGCTTACTTACTCTTAGCACTTGGAATGGAAAGTCGCCACTTATGAAAACACTCGCGCAGTTATTACAGTCTTATGTAGAACACAAAGGTTGGGATGATCTCGAAGGGATCAGAGAAACTGAAATTGGCGGTGTGTGGTTGTATAGAAGCAGTGGCGGGAATCAGCGTCAGCCATTTACTTACCAGTCGGGTATTATCATGCTCGGGCAGGGCAAAAAGAACATCTACATTGGCGACAGACCCGTTACTTACGCTGCTGGTGATTATCTTGTGGTAGGCGTGCCAATGCCATTGGAGTGTGAAGCCTTGCCTGTAAATGGAGAACCATTGCTTGGTTTGTCGATAAGCATCGATTCTCAGCGCTTGCATAGCTTAGTCAAAAAGCTGGAAGATCAAGGCTTTCTAGAGAGCTACTGCAACAAGCACAAGCAGAATTCGAGCGGCTTAGAATCGGCGCCAATGGAAGAGCAAATGCTGGAGAGCTTTACTCGATTGGTCAAAACTCTACATTGTGACATTGAAGCCAACATATTGG
Organism: Vibrio sp. NC2; assembly: GCF_025195005.1. Classification (NCBI taxonomy): domain Bacteria; kingdom Pseudomonadati; phylum Pseudomonadota; class Gammaproteobacteria; order Vibrionales; family Vibrionaceae; genus Vibrio; species Vibrio sp. NC2. Next base: position 46,628 of record NZ_JANVFC010000022.1, on the reverse strand, counting down.
GTGATGCCATGGTCAGCGAGATTGTCTACCGCGCATTAACAGGTTCAGAAGGGCGTGTGCTGTTTGATTTAGCTCATCATGACGGACACTATGCACGTGTCGCTAAAGCGCTGTCTAAAGTGCATGAAGAGTACGACCAAACCATCACTGTTCAATCGCTTGCCGACGAAGCCAACATGAGCGTGTCTGCCTTCCACAATGCATTCCGTAATGTCACCTTTGAATCACCTCTTCAATATTTGAAGAAGGTAAGGCTTAACAAAGCCAAAGAACTGATTCAGCTAGAAGGCCTTCGCATCAGCGATGCTGCTCGTCGAGTCGGCTATTCTAGCCCATCCCAATTCAGTCGCGAATTTAAGCGCCACTTCAATACTACTCCAAGAGCTGTTTAGCCCTTACTCAATATTTATGTTCCGAAACGTGCGGTATTTCATGTTATGCAATATTGTTTGTATATTTTAGTTGCCCGAAAAACGGATGTTTTATAAACATCTGTTATTAAACAACAAAACATAGTCGTCATGAGTAAGTTGTTAGGAAGGAATTTGCGTTCAAGCGTTAAACTTTTCGGACTAACGGCGATTATTCTCACGTGAGGAAATATGGACGTTCATTGTAAAATACTAGAAAGCAAAGATAGCCTTAAGTATCGCGCACTACGACTTGAGAGTTTGAGATTACATCCAGAATGCTTTGGCTCTGGTTACGAAGCCCAGTCAAAAATGCCAAAGTTATATTTTGAAGGACTAATTGAAGGTGCTTCTCAGGAAAGTGTCATGATCGGTGCATTTATCGGGGAAGAACTTGTCGGCTTATGTGGACTGACACCTATTGATGATTCTTCTTTAGAAGTCATTCAAATGTTTGTGACTTCAAGCTCTAGAGGACGTGCTATCAGCATCAAAATGCTAAATCTCGCTAAGCTTTTATTGGAGTCACGCAATGAAGCAGAATTAAGACTCACCGTTTTTACTAATAATACTCACGCGATAAGCACGTACAACAAATCAGGTTTTGAGTGCTTACAAACTTTAGGAAATGAGTCGGTAATGACTTTTAACCCTTGAACTCGAAAGCTTCACAAAAATGATTCAACACATATGGCGTTCTGAGCTTGACCGTGAGTTTATGAATTGGATGAGAAGTGAGGCTGGGTTGACTATGCGTGTTGTTTTTCAAGAATACACCAAAGTTGGAGTCTGTGATGACATTAGAAGATTTCCAGTCACAGCTGCTTAAATCATGTTGATACTCTAGGAGGTCTTTTGTTCGACTTGTTGAAGAAAGTAGCACTAATTAATCTAACAGCAGCATTGGCAGTTTTAGCGCTATCTCAGTTTTTTCCTTTCTTTGCCACGACAAGACTTGTCGACTTTCTATTTTTTGTGGTCATTGTCATTTGGGTTCTAGCGAAGTTAATGTGGGAAGGTGGTGTTCATAGTAAGACGACACGTCTTGATGACCCTATAACAGATAAAGTCTACAAAATGGTCGAAGGCCATGATTTTGATAAAGACCAACAAGAACACTACCGAATGAACTACCACACAGGGCTAGTGTTGTTCATCGCTGGTTTACCCGCTTTTATTGCTTGCTTTGTTCTTCAACTTCTTTGAGTTCCAGTAGAACAAATGAGTTGCAATGATACTTAATATTTGGAAATTTTCGCTTAAAGTGTGTTTCGTGCATCAATGACGTTTAAAGTTTCGCCAGTAAGATATTAGCTGAGAAGGTAATGATGGAAGAGTATTTGGAACTAGATATGCTCACGTTGGAGTCAATTTCTAAAGAAGCCGGGTTTCCGATCGAAAGAGATGTTTATTTGGCGTCACGTGCTGAATCAATTGAGCAGGGGTTGTTGTTTGAGTATCGTCGACAAGACAAATTAATTGGTTATGTAACGCTACGTGATTTAGGAGATGGTCAGTGGTTTGTGCCTATGTTTGTGGTGCATCCAAACTATCGAAGTAAGGCGGCATTCCTTTTTTTGTTTCGTTCCATTGCCGATCAACTTAAAAACAACCACTCAACTGTTTTAGTGAGCAATGTCCTACGCCTCAATGAGTTATCGGTGCAGTTTCACAAGCATCTGGGGTTTGAGGTCACTCGTGAAAATCATTTAGGCTACGAATTTACGTTAGATTTAACACCTGAAGTAAAAGATAAGTGGTCTAACTTCTTAGGTATTCAACGCTGAAACTTTTAAATTTGGGTGGCGTCTAGTGGATGGATTCTCCGAATACCACGAACGAGCACAATCCCCCTTGTTAATCAAGATGAGCAAATGTATCTAATGGTAGGTAATATTAGTCTGCTGGTATTCGATTTTCGAATATATTATTAATGTGTTTATATAATATCAGCCCTCTAAAATAATTAGTTAACCAGCCTAAGAGTTTATGCACGTATATAAGATAGTTAGCTCAATAATTAGTCTAGTAAGAGGATTTGAGGACTTTTAATGTGAACAACCTATCAAATCTTTTCTAAACTTAGAAAGTTATCCATCTCTTTATCTGAGTGAGTATTCATGATTGTTGAATATATCAAAAGATAAAGAGAATTTATTACTCGTTTCGCCCTATTATTGCGGATAATTAGTCGTGTTGTGACTAATTATTCTGTAACTCCCTGATTTATGGTTAAGTGATAGCCTGACGGGTATCACGTTTACCCTAAAATAATTCACTTAACATGGCGCTACTTTAATCATTCTTTCCAATACGATTGTTCAATATAAATACGTATTCCTATATTATTAAAAGGATAATTCCGATGAGTAGCGATATCATTAAAATTTCAAGAAATACTGAAAACGCACCAATTAATTCTGTATCTACACAAACGGTCGCTTTTTCTCATTATAATAACTTTTCTGCTCAATTACCTGTTGACCCTAAAACAGGTCAAATAGTATCTGGTGATATTAAAGACCAAGCAACGCAATGCTTAAATAATATTAAAGCGATTGTTGAAAGCATCGACCATGTTATGGATGATGTCGTGAAGATTAATGTTTTCGTTAAGAATATTTCTGATATCGATGCTATTGATGAAGTTTACAAAAGCTTCTTTAACAACAGCCTGCCTACACGTACCGTTGTCGGTGTAGCTGCACTGCCAAACAGCGATGCGCTAGTGCAAATGGATGCTCTTATTTCAAACGGCGAAGGCACTACACCACAAGCACCTTGCGCACTAGTTAAGGTATCAAGAAATACGGATAATGCGCCTCAAAGTGCTGTGTCCACGCAGACTGCGGCCTTTTCTCACTACAACAATCTTTCAGCTCAGTTACCGATAGATGTAACCACAGGTGAGTTGGTTGATGGTGGTATCGAAGCGCAAACGGCCCAATGTCTATCAAACATTAAAGCTATTTTAGAAAGCATCGGACATGTCATGAATGATGTGGTTAAAACGACTATCTACGTAAAAAATATCGCAGATGCGGAAGTGGTAAATGAAGTATGTGCTAAATTCTTCCCAAGCTACGTTCCTGCTCGTACCGTTGTTAACGCAGCTGAATTACCAATGGGTGCTTTAATTCAAATTGATACATCCGTTTCACATGGCGACGGTACACCGCCGCAATTACCAGAAGACACTCGCTTACTGGTTATTGAAACCAATAATACTGTTGCAGCACCATTCATGCCTTATTCGCATACTGTTGCTTTCTCTCACTACAATCATATTTCAGGACAATTGCCTTTAGACCCGAAAACAAATGAAATTGTTGCTGGTGGTGTAAAAGAGCAAGCGGAACAATGTTTAAACAATATTAAGGCGATAATTGAAAGTGTTGACCATAGCATGGACGATACGGTGAAAATTAATATTCAACTTAAGGATATTTCAGACATTGATGCGGTAAACGAAATCTACACCGCATTCTTTAATGCTGAGCTGCCTGCAAGAACGGTAGTAGGGGTTTCAGAAATTCCAATGAATGCTTTAGTGCAAATTGATGCTGTAGTTTCTAACTGTGAAGGTACACCTCCACAATACGTCGTTGCTTAAATTAATTGCACCCTTCTCGATAATAGCGATCAGATCTCGGCTTTAGCTCTTAAACATTGAGTCGAAACATAAGCCGGCGGTCTGATCTGCTAACTCACCACAGATACTGCCAATCCCAAGCCTCGCTACACAACTTATTCGAAGCAATATAACCAAGCTTCGACCCGACATATGGTGATTATTAAGTCGAAGTGTTTTAATATGAAAAACAGACGCTTAACGTAAGAAAACCAGTTTATGCAATTTCGAATTATTTTACTGCTGTGCCTATCCCTTATGGGTTGTTCGTCTAATCAAAAGCTAATGCCTGATCCGACAACCATCACGCTATTTTATGGTGATACATCCATCTCTGCAGGTGTTTTAGAGGATAAAACATTTAGTTCGGTGCTAACCAATAGAAAGGAGAGTGTTACTTTCTCGGGCTCAATATCAAAGCAAAACTCAGGCTATTTTGTCGATATGTTAGTGATTCGAGAAGATAAAACGCGTCAATCGACCAGACAGCTCAACACTTCGCTTCATATGGATCCGGGAGAGTTAGTGGATGTTGGCGGTGTGAATAACGATGTGTTCAGGGTAATCCTCGAGTAACAAAACTAAAGTGTTCAATTAATCTGAATTTTTGCTTTACCTCAACCTAACTTCAAGTCTTAAGCTTCTCTTACTCATTGAAAAGGAGCTTATTATGCAAAATAACTACGTAAAAGAACTCGCTGTTAAAACTTATCAAGAAGATCTTCAGAAAGATTACGTAAAATCTAAAGCTCGCCCATTTCATGCCCCAAGTTTTATCAGTGGAGTGTTATTGTCAGTTTTGCTGGTTGGGTTGTTTTAGCAAACAGACTCGTGGAATGTTTGATCCACCGCCAACTCTCTCTACTCCAACTTGCTTGTGCTTAAATGGCTACGGCACAATCGTTTATGTTGAATTGTTACGCTAATGTCGAGAGGAAGTATGGCAAGTCCAAGAGTGTTAAAGGTACAGATTACTGACATTACCTGTGGCAAGAATGTCACTATCATCGAGCCATCTAATGTGTATGGTTGTGAGCTTCAAGATGATGTGTTCGTTGGCCCTTTTGTCGAGATTCAAAAGAACTCCGTGATAGGCGAGAGGAGTAAGATTCAATCTCACACCTTTATTTGCGAGTATGTGACTATCGGAAGTGACTGCTTTGTTGGGCACGGGGTGATGTTTGCCAATGACTTGTTCAAAGATGGCAAACCAGATCCAAACCCAGACAGTTGGGGACGGACCGTTATCGCAAATAACGTTACCATCGGTTCTAATGCGACAATGTTGTCTGTCAGTGTTTGTGAAGGAGTGGTAATCGGTGCGGGCAGTGTGGTGACAAAAGACATCACCGAGAAAGGTATCTATGCTGGCAACCCTGCTAAGAAGTTAAGAGACTTACCTTAGATTCATAAGACAAGCTGAGCTGTATGAATCATAAGGTGCGGCTTTTTAGATAAGCGACAGAGTATTGATTATGGATGTATTTTTACACTTACTTCACCCAAGCGATGCCAGTGCTTTATTGGAGTTTGAAGTTGAAAATAGAGAGTGGTTTGAGCAATTTGTCCCAGCTCGGGAAGACCGTTTCTATTCTAATACGGGTGTTGTCGAGCAAGTGACAAGCTTTCTAACAGAGTATGACAATGGCGAGATGATTCCTATGTTGATCAAAGACGCTAATGGCACTATTTGTGGGCGAATCAATGTTCGTGATATTGACCAGAACGCTGGAAGTGGAGAACTAGGTTATCGAGTAGGTCACGCATTTGGTTCTAAGGGTATTGCGTCTAACGCGGTGAGGAAGTTATTTATCTACTTGGCCGAGCACTCATCCCTTAAATATGTTGATGCCTATGCGTTAGTGGGTAATGTCGGCTCAAATAAAATATTATCCAATACAGGATTTGATTTAGTTGAACGCGTTGAAAGTTACGCCGTGTTCAAAGGGAAGGCTCAAGATGCTCATTATTATCGCAAAGCGTTATCTGTGTAACTGAATACTTTCAATGTTAACTCCTCTTATAGTAAGGAAAGATTATGTTTATTGTTTCTCTTGAATACCAAGTGCCTTTGGAAGAAGTAGATCGCTTCATTCCAGAACATGTTGAGTTTTTAAACAAGCAGTATGAACTCGGGCACTTTCAGTTGTCGGGTCGTAAGAACCCTCGAACTGGTGGTGTTATTTTATCCACGCTTAGTAACAGGGAACAGTTAGACATGATTTTGACCGAGGATCCCTTTCTACGAGAGAATATCGCTAAGTATGAAGTCATCGAGATATTGCCGACCAAGGCGTCTCAAGAGTTCGAGTTTTTGTTATAGGTTACATTTACTCTACGAAGTTAATTAGTATCTTAACTTGTTATTTTAATTAAACTTTATTATCTAGATTATCGCCTTATACATTAGAAGCTGGCAGCGTCCTTCTAGCCAGCTTCGAGCCTTTTTATTTTCAGGTTTAAGGTTACTTCTAGTTTCGGCCACTTATAGATTTACGGTTACTTCTGAGGTTTGTTATGTTCGATTACGCTAATGGCGATCGCTAAAAATAGGATGTCTTTCACTAGGAAGAAGTTAGTGACTAAGATGCCATCCGATACTTTCCAAGCATTTGGCGTTGTAATTAGGAAGCTGAGTGTCACAACAAAGATGGCCGCTGCAGCAATGCCTGAATAGAAAGCAATTGTTGGTTTCTTAAATCCAACGATCAGTCCAATCGCGACAATGATCTCCGCGCCACCCACCATGTTAGACACGGCTTGTACTGAGAACAGATTGTAAAGCCAGTTCATTGCTGGGTGGTTTGCGATTAGGGGTTCTATAAGCATCGCTTCAGTTGGTGTAAATTTGTAAATACCAATCCAAGCTAACACTAATGCTACGCCAATCACGCCTAGGTTGTATCCGACATTACTCTGTTTTAAATCATAGGTTTGAACATGCATAAAAGTACTCCATTTAATAAAATCCCTGAATATGACCGCAGGAGCTCAGATTAAATTTCGCATTGAGAACAATAATTAATATATTTATCTAGAGACTTATTGTCTCGATATGAACTTAAATACTGGTGATGTTGAGAACCGAAGCAATGTGTAGGCGATAGTGCTGTTCAAAAGGTACAGCGAGCCTTCCAATTTTTGTTTTCAATATTCACGATTTGGATTAGATTACGTTGACGTAAATCCCTAATTATAAGAAGAGAATCGCTCGTGAAAATCCATAGAATTAACCCGACCAAACGTTGGTCAGATGTAACTGTATTTAATGGCATCGCAAGTTTTGTTGAGGTACCAGAGACGGATACATCTGCAGGAATTAAGAGTCAGGTTCAGCAAATTTTTGATCAAGCTGAAGAAATGATGACTTTGGTAGATAGTGACAAATCTCGCGTATTGTCGGTGACGATTTATCTAACAGATTTCGCAAACTTTGATGCACTGAATGAAGTGTGGGAAGCGTGGTTCCCTGAAGGCTGTGCGCCAAGCCGTGCATGTGTGAAAGCAGAACTTGTTAACCCTGATCTATTGGTTGAGATGTCGTTTATGGTTGCTGCGGGTGAAAAATTCCAGTAATTGAAGATACTGGTACCAACAACCTTATAGAACGTTATAAATACAACAAAGCCACTCAGGTAAATCACTTGAGTGGCTTTTTAATTTTATACGCTACCCGAAACTAAATCGGGTCAGGCATTAAGCGAGACCTTGATCTCTGGCCATCTGCTTCGCGATTTTCGGTGCGTGCCATAGACACGGCAACAAGATGAACGATACAGGAACCGCAGTGATTACAATGAATGACTGTAGAGCGGAGATGCCGCCAGAACCCATTGAGATAAGAGCAATGGCTACTGCACCCATGATGATACCCCAGAAGGTACGTACGGCTGCGTTTGGCTCTGTAGTGCCTGTCATTACCACACTGATGGTGTAAGTCATCGAGTCACCTGTTGTCACGATGAACGTGGTCGTCAGGATAAGGAACAGAATCGCAATCAAAGTAGGGAACGGCAGTTGAGCGGTAATTGCCAGTAGCACAGCAGGAAGGTTAAAGCCTTCGAACGCGCTAGAAATTACGCCTGGGTTCTCTAATTCAAACGCTAGACCACTACCACCAACGATGCTGAACCAAAAACATGTTACTAGCGGTGCAACGATGCTGATAGAAACGATCATTTGGCGAATCGTACGGCCACGTGAGATACGAGCAATAAAGATCGCCATCATCGGACCATAGCCTAAGAACCAACCCCAGAAGAATACCGTCCAGCCACCTAGCCACGCTGTATCTTGGCGGTACAGTGCCATTGGGATGAAGTTATCCACCATTTCGCCCATACCTTGTAGGTAGCCATCAATGATGAAGCTCGTTGGGCCGACTAACAGAATGTAGCCGATTAGGCACACTGATAAGATGATGTTGTAACGGCTAACCAGTTGGATACCTTTATTCACGCCACTCAATGCAGACAGTGTGTACATTGCGATAGCGAAAACGATAACCACACTTTGAGTTGCAAAGCTGTCGGAAATACCAAACAGTTCGCTCAACGCGTAGCTGATTTGCAGTCCAAGGAAACCGATAGGGCCAATAGTACCTGCGGCTACAGCGACGATGCTGCACGCGTCGACTACGTTACCAATCCAGCTGTTGATTGCTTTATCGCCAAGTACTGGGTAAAGCAGCGTGCGTGGCTTAAGAGGAAGACCTTTGTCGTAATGCAGGTGCATTAATACGATGGAAGACAAACCACCTAAGATTGCCCATGCAAGGAAGCCCCAGTGCATGAAAGATTGTGATAGGGCGTTGAACGCCATCGCTTGAGGATCAGCGTTGCCATAAAGTGGCGGAGCTGAAACAAAGTGAGCAATAGGCTCTGCGGCTGCCCAGAACACACCACCGCCGGCTAGCAGCGTACAGAGGACGATAGACATCCATTTAAAGGTGGTCATTTCAGGGAGAGCAAGCGTTCCTAAACGAACGTGGCCTGTGCGTCCTAGTGCAAGCACTAAGCCGATAATGAAATTGAGTAGTAGTAGGACTTGCCAGAAAGCACCGAACCACTTAGTTGAGTAACTAAAGCCGATGTTTACAAGTTCGGACAACACAGAGGTGTTGGTGAAAGCAAGGACGACAAAGAGGGTTAAAAAACTCCCACTAAGCCAAAATACTGGGTTTCCGAGTTCCAGTTTTTCACCCAAAGATTGAGCTTTATTGAAATCGATAGAAGTAGCTTCTGCGTTGATGTTTTCGTTGGCGACTTGCGTCAAGTTGGACATTATTTCTTCGCTATATTTGGCTCTTTCAAGCCTATGTATTTCTCCCACACTTGCATAGAAGTGTGAGGTTCGTCAAAAAAGCCGCAGATACTAACACATTTGTTATCAAAAGGTGGGCGAATTCCAAAAAGAAAGCCAAATCGACTGTAAATCTCTACTTTTTGGTTAGTTTTGATACGAATTTTTTCCAAACGCTGAGTCACATTTCTGATTTTTGAGACATTATTTTTTAGCTTTCCGAAATAAATTAATATTAGTTGTTGGTGCAAAATAAGTGTCGACTCATTGCATGCTATAAACAAATTAATGCGAGTCATTTTATAAATAGAGAATATTTTAGGTGTTAAATTTGCGTTGTTACCTACAGTTGTTTTGCGAAGAGATTTAAGTGGTAAGTAAAGTCCCATTTAAATTAAACATCTTGAAACAACAACTTAAGGGATAGCTAACATGCACCTAAACCAAGGAAGAGTGGCCAAGAAGGTTTTTACACTCAGTACTCTCACCGCGTCATGCTTAATGGCGTTCAATAGCTATGCGGCTGTGGATTGCTCAACGTTAGAAACGTGGGACTCTGCCACTGTATATACCGGTGGTGATCAGGTTTCACATGACGGCAGCGCGTACTCAGCAAACTACTGGAATCAAAATAACAACCCAAGCCAATTTGAAGGCGATTACGCACAATGGAAGAAAGTCGATGTGTGTAGTGGTAATGGCGGTGGTGGTACACCAAACGAAGCACCAACGGCTTCATTAACAACGCCTACAGCATCAGATGTGATTGTTGAAGGCGACAATGTCGTATTAAACGCAACAGCACTGGACGCTGATGGTAGTGTTGCTTCCGTAGAATTCTTTGTTGATGGTTCTTCGGTCGCGGTTGTGACAGCGGCACCATTTGAAGCAACGTGGGCTGCAACGTCGGGTAACCATCAGGTTTCTGTTGTCGCGACAGATAACGAAGGTGCGGCAAGCCTTGCTAGTGAAGTTTCAGTGGTTGTTGATTCAGCTCTGCCAGGAAATGAAGCACCGACAGTTTCGGTTGCGCTTTCAGCAGCTTCGGTCGATGTTGGTGGTGTAGTAACGCTTACCGCAACAGCAGCAGACAGCGATGGCACTGTTGATAAAGTAGATTTCTATGTGGCAGGCGCTCTTATTGGCACTGCTGCAACTACCCCTTACACGCTTGATTACACAACTACTCAAGCGGGTTCTTTAGCGGTTTACGCGAAAGCTACCGACAACCAAGGCGCAACGACAGATTCAGCGCTGGCTTCTTTGACGGTGAATGGCGCGCCAACAGTAAGCACATGCCGTCCTGATGGCTTGTATCAAACTCAAGGTGTCGATGTACCTTACTGTACTATTTACGATGATGAAGGCCGTGAGAAAATGGGCGCGGATCACCCACGTCGTGTCATTGGTTACTTCACCAGCTGGCGTGCAGGGGACGACCCGCAAGCCGCATACTTAGTCAATGATATTCCTTGGGAACAACTTACACACATTAACTACGCTTTCGTGAGCATTGGCTCAGATGGCAAAGTAAACGTGGGTGATGTGAACGATCCGAATAACGCAGCGGTTGGTAAAGAGTGGCCGGGTGTTGAAGTTGATCCTACCTTAGGCTTCAAAGGTCACTTCGGTGCATTAGCGACCGCTAAGAAAAAACACGATGTTAAGACTTTAATCTCAATCGGTGGCTGGGCGGAAACGGGTGGTCACTTCGCCACTGACGGTAGCCGAGTAGCTGATGGTGGTTTCTACACCATGACGACCAACGCCGACGGTTCTATTAACCATCAAGGTATCGAAACATTCGCCACTTCAGCGGTTGAAATGCTTCGTAAGTACCAGTTCGATGGTCTAGATATCGATTACGAATACCCAACTTCTATGGCGGGTGCCGGTAATCCGTACGACAAAGACTTCATGGAGCCGCGTCGTCAATACCTGTGGGCTTCGTACCAAGTCTTGATGAAAGTGCTACGTGAGAAGCTTGATGCGGCGTCTGCGCAAGATGGTAATCATTACATGTTAACGATCGCGGCGCCTTCTTCTGGTTACCTGTTGCGCGGTATGGAAACGTTCGATGTGACTAAGTACCTCGATTACGTAAACATCATGTCTTACGACCTTCACGGTGCGTGGAACGATCACGTAGGTCATAACGCAGCCTTGTTTGATACGGGTAAAGATTCAGAGTTAGCACAGTGGAACGTTTACGGCACTGCGGCTTACGGTGGTATCGGTTATCTGAACACGGATTGGGCTTACCATTACTTCCGTGGTTCTATGCCAGCAGGTCGTATTAATATCGGTGTGCCTTACTACACTCGTGGTTGGCAAGGTGTAACCGGAGGCGAAAATGGTCTTTGGGGCCGAGCTGCTCTTCCAAACCAAGCTGAATGTTCAGCAGGTACCGGTGAAGGTGAAAAGAATAACTGTGGCCATGGTGCAATTGGTATCGACAACATGTGGCACGATACCGATCCAAAAGGCAACGAAATGGGCGCGGGCTCTAACCCAATGTGGCACGCGAAGAACCTAGAGAAAGGCATTTGGGGTTCTTATGCAGAGGCTTACAAGCTTGATCCTGTGAATGATCCATCTGATGTTCTAACAGGCACTTACACGCGTAACTACGACAGCGTGGCGGTTGCTCCTTGGTTGTGGAACGCAGAGAAGGGCGTATTCCTTTCAACGGAAGATAAAGATTCTATCAACGTGAAAGCAGACTACGTTATCGACAAAGAGATCGGCGGTATCATGTTCTGGGAACTAGCAGGGGATTACAACTGTTATGTACTCGATGCAAGTGGCAACCGAACGTCTATCGATACGACAGAACAAGCGTGTAACAGCGGTAACGGTGAGTTCCACATGGGTAACACCATGACGAAAGCTATTTACGACAAGTTTAAGTCTGCGACCCCATACGGAAACAAGGTAGCAACGGGCGCTATCCCGACAGAAGCTCTAGATATTACGGTATCGGTTGGTGGCTTCAAAGTCGGTGACCAAAACTACCCAATTAACCCTAAGATCACGTTTACAAACAACACAGGTCAAGCACTTCCGGGCGGTACCGAGTTCCAGTTCGATATCCCAGTGTCAGCACCTGATAACGCAAAAGATCAATCGGGTGGTGGTTTAACTGTGATTGCTTCGGGTCATACTCGTGCGGATAACATTGGTGGATTAGATGGCACCATGCACCGAGTGGCGTTTACTTTGCCTACATGGGAAGAGCTTCCAGCTGGTGGTGTGTATGAGCTAGATATGGTGTATTACCTGCCAATCTCGGGCCCTGCTAACTATTCAGTGAGCGTGAACGGAGTCGATTATGCCTTTAGCTTTGAGCAACCAGACCTACCATTAGGTGATATCAGTTCAGGTGGCGGTAACGCTGGCGATGGTGGCACCAACCCAGGTACATGTGATACATCCGGTTTAGCGGTTTACCCAGACTTACCTCAGAAAGATTGGGCGGGTAACCCAAGCCATGCAAACACTGGCGACCAAGTGGTTCATAACGGTAGTATTTACCAAGCGAACTGGTGGACAAGTTCTGAGCCGGGTAGTGATGGTAGCTGGACTCAGGTTTGTTCTTAATTTAATGCTAACTAATCCATTTATAGACAATAGATCGCAGTAATAGCCAGTAAATACGAATGCTTTTACGTCTATTTATCAGGGTTTTAGTGTAATTTAAGTCATCAACTTCAACGTAAAATTAAAACGCCGAACTGAATCCAGTTCGGTGTTTTTGCTTTAAGTCACAGATTGCGTATAGAAACCCTTAAAAATATCGACACTCGTTCAGTAAAAAATAAAACCATGATATAAAACAGTCTGTATATAAGAGAAGTCACAGCGTTACCTAAAATTATAAATCTATGGGGTAATCTTGAAAGTCAGACGTAAATACATTCTTAGTTTTTCCATTGCGCTCGCCATTGTGTCGATGATTCTTTCGGCCTTTCAATTTAACCGAACTGAAAGGTCACTGTTGGAATCCAACCAGCTATTTTTTCGAACGATTGTGAATGCGAGTTACGATATTGTCGACACAACAGTTAATGAGGCGATAAAGACATATCTCAAAGGAATTACCGATACCGTTGCGTCCCATGTATGGCATGCCACACCGGAACAGGAAATTGAACAGGTAAGCCAGATCGCCAATGAATTGCACATTGGACAATCAGGTTATATCTATTTGATGTCACCGCAAGGCGTTCACCTCTACCATCCTTTCTTGCAAGGAAAGAAGCGCGGGCATCTTACTCATATCCAAAAACAGCTCAGTATCGACTCTGGTATGATCGAATACTTTCACGCTAATCCACATGAGATAAGTCGGCGTGCAAAAGTTGCCTATTCGATGAGGCTACCGAGTGGCAATACTTTGGTCGCGACGACCTATAAAGAAGAATTGATGTATTTGGTCGATCTTGAAGGCTTAAAAGATAAGCTGAGAAAGTACGCGTTCGGTGATAGCGGATATGTGTACATTATTGATCTTCAGGGTAATTTAGTGCTTCATCCTGATTATGAACACAAGTCATTGAAAGCCTTGATAGGCTACTCGTCCGAACTGCTCATTGATCGAATCGCAACCCAGCCAGAAGGTCACTTTAGCTATTCAATTTCCAGTGACAATGGTACGACCAACAAAAACGTCTTCTATAAGTTTTACCCCTATCTGAATTGGGTCATTTCCGCCGGTATTTTAGAGCAGGAGCTCAATAGAAATCATAGTTTGCTGTTCATTAGTTTAATGGCTTTGGTCGTGAGCCTATTGAGCATTATCATCGTGTTGGTGCTTTACCTGCGGCATCGTCATCTCAAAATCTTGGATGTTGCGAGCCTTGATTACCTCACTGGTCTTCCTAGCCGGCGGAGTTTTATCGAGCAGTTAAAGCTGAAAATTGCTCAAAGGTCGCCTTATCCGCTAACAAATGTCGGTGTCGTTTTGCTTGATATTGACCATTTCAAACGGGTGAACGATCAATATGGTCATGCTCAAGGCGATAGGGTTATTTGTGAGGTCGCAAAATCACTGAAGAGATTTGTTAATCGTCGTCGCTTGATTGCACGCTATGGCGGTGAAGAGTTTATTTTGGTGACGTTTGATTGTGATGAGCGTGAGTTATTCGAATTGTCCGAGGAACTCAGACGAAGTGTAGAGCAACTGCAAGGTTTGGTGTCACCTGTCACAATCAGTGCTGGCTGTTGTCACGATCGAGCGCTCACCGATATTGAAACAGCGATCGATAAAGCTGACAAAGCGCTTTATCAAGCAAAAGAGAGGGGACGTAACAACACTCAGACGTATCAAAAGAACGAATATCGCGTTGCTTATATGTGATCAGTTGAAAGAATCGATATCTTCAAGGTTGGAAGATTGGAAATCATGCTCTTGAGAACGACAGACACAAAAAAGCCCAAATAGATCGCTCTATTTGGGCTTTTTCAGAATTATTTGAAATGCGAATCGCTAATTTAAGCTTTCGCTGCTTTCATCGCTTCCGTTTTTTTTTCCTTTTGCATTTTTGCAAGGAAGTAGATGTTTACACAAGCGATGAAACCGTTGGTCGCGACCACTGGCCATGCGTCAATCATAACGCCGTATGCTGTAAAGAGAGTACAGCCAATAAAGTTAAGGACACGCAGACGAACGATATCTTTCATTGTTAATGAAATTGCGACCATAATAGATGCCGCGTAACCTAAAATTTCAACCATATTGAATTCCATTGTTTGACCCTCTTAAATTTGCCGATACTTTGTCGGTACCAATTCTTCTCTTCATGAGATGATTGAGGAAGCTCCGTGCCTCGAATGGTCTGGTTATGTTTAACGAGGTAGACTATACCAACTCTGTTTTTGTGATTAAACCCCCAAAACGGGCAGAAGTGAAGGTTAGCGATTACGCAAACGTTTAATGACCTTTCTATTAACATAATTACTATTTATGTTGGGAGGTTAATTGATATTTATTCTTATATAGGTAAGGAAGCCGCGAATGATAAAACGATCCATTTGTGCAACAAAAAGCATAAAAAAAGCAGCGTTATTGGCTTTGATAGCGATTGGACTGACAGCATGTACCACACAAGAAATGCCGCCAACGCACAATTATGGTGTGGTCACCAGTGGTGATTTTGAGTTCATGAAACACGGAGTAACGACGTACTCTTGGCACCCTGAATCAGAACAGGTTTACCTTTCTCAAAAATACGATGAGACCGTAGTAACCGATCTAGTGCGTGATGCGATTGAAGATCAACTCGCTACGAAAGGTTATCAACTGAATCAAAATGGTGCAGTTGGTGATGTTGTTGTCGGTTTTGGATTGGCCGAAGAATCAGAGTTAAATGATGACTCGATTTTCGATGCGATTAAGCTTTCAACAGGGGTGCCATTTTATGATGGTGACGGAAAGGTCGCCGAGAAAGGATCGCTGTACATTGCTTTTTTCGTACCTAACTCTCAGGTCGTACAATGGCAAGCATTAGCACAGTCTGGCATTCAACCTGATTTAGAGCCAAGCGAGAGCAAACAGCGTATTACTGGCTTTGTTGAAATGTTATTTAGACGCATGCCTGAGCGATAGAATTAGGCGTTGGATGCATTCGTTGAGTCAATATTAGTTGTTGAAAATATGGTCAGATCGCAGATTATACTTTTTTATTTGTAACGAATGGTACAAATACGTAAAGCAACGTAAAGTTCGCGCTTCTTTTGCTAGCATTTGTCTATACTGCTCAAAACGTTAACTTAGGTTTGATTCAATGAAACTGTTTTCCAAATACTCTCTCCCTCTATTAAGTATATTCATTGTAAGTAACGCAGCGATGGTAAGTAACGCAGCTATCGCAGCACCTTCTATAGTACCAAGCCCACCTAGCCTAGGCGCAAAAGGGTATGTGTTAATTGATTTTAATTCTGGTGATGTGCTGGTAGAAAAAAACGCACACACTAAGTTAAACCCAGCGAGTTTGACCAAACTGATGACTAGCTATGTGGCTGGGCAAGAGATGCAGCGAGGCAACATCTCGGCTGACGATCAGGTACGAATCAGCGAGAACGCGTGGGCGAAGAACTTCCCTGACTCTTCAAAAATGTTCATCGAAGTGAACACCGATGTAGCAATGATGGACCTTTACCGCGGCTTGATTATTCAATCAGGTAACGATGCGAGTGTTGCGATTGCGGAACACGTTGCGGGCTCACAAGATGCATTTGTGGATCTTATGAACTCTTGGGCTACGTCTCTGAAACTAGAAAACACCCATTTTGCGAACGCGCATGGTTTAGACGCTGACGATCTTTATTCGACTCCTTATGATATCGCGCTGCTCGGTCGTGCCATTATTCGTGATTTACCGGATGTTTATGGCTTATACAGCGAACGTTCGTTCAGTTACAACGGTATCACACAGCATAACCGTAATGGCTTACTGCGTGATAGAAGCTTGACGGTTGATGGCATGAAAACGGGCTATACCTCAGGCGCTGGCTACAGTTTAGCGAGTTCGGCGACACAAGGTGAGATGAGACTTATCGCGGTTGTTATGGGCGCATCAAGCGTTAAGAGCCGTGAGTCAGACAGTAAACAGCTATTAAGCTATGGCTTCCGCTTCTTCGATACTCTAAACCCACATCAAGGTGGAGATGAAGTCGCTGAAGAGAAGGTATGGTTTGGAGCCAAAGATACATTGAAGCTGGGTGTTGCAGAAGACACGTTTATCACACTGCCTAAGTCAGACAGTAAAAAGCTAACGGCATCGATTGAGCTTGATTCTGAGTTGAAGGCACCGATTGCAGAAGGTCAAACACTAGGTGTGGTTCATTACACAGTCGATGGTGAAGATGTGCAAACTCAGCCATTGATTGCGCTAGAGGCTGTTGAACAAGGTGGAATATTCAAACGTCTGATGGATTACATTAAGTTGTTTTTCGCGAGCCTATTCTAAATAGAATCTTTACCGAGCTAAAAAATAAATTAATGGGTGTTGTGAGTGAATCATAGCGCCCATTGTTATTTCTACATCCATGAAAACACCCGTCATCTACTTTCTTTATTAGCCGTAGCGGACGGTTTCGATTACTATACGCAAAATTTAGCAGTGTAGTCACTTATGACCATAGAGATAAAGAACGTAACCGAACCTGAAGTAACTTGTGCCAATTGTCAGGCATGCTGTTGTCGTTTAGAGGTTATGATCATCACAGATACCGGCGTTCCTGAAGAGCATATTGCTTATGACGAGTGGGGCGGCGAAACCATGCTGAGATTAGATGACGGTTGGTGCTCTGCGGTAGATAGAGAAACACTGATGTGTACTATTTACGAAAACCGACCTTGGATCTGCCGTGAGTTCGAAATGGGCTCTTACGAGTGTGTGGAACAACGCACTGATGTTATGGGTTAGGCGTCTGCAACATTGAAGCTAATAACGAAAGTACGCTACCGGCCTGTGATAAGCACATAAAAAATTAAACTTCAGGGTTCTATATCTCAAGCAGATTTAGAACCCTGATTTGTTTAACGAGATAAAAACTCAACGAAACAATAACTTAAGTGAAATAAGAGCTTTAACGAGACAAAGTTTTAATGGGACATAAATTTTAGCGCGGTAATAGTTTCATCGCGGTAATCGTTTTATCGCGCTAATAGTTTTAGCACGATAAGAACAGCTTAAAACTCAGAAGGCACTTCAAATTCCATCCATTCACCGGTTGTTGGGTGAATCAACTTTAGGTAACCCGCATGTAGGTGCAAGCGCTCACGTTTGTATCCGTATAAGTCGTCACCACGAATCGGTACACCAAGCCCTAATGGATGAGCACAATGCACACGCAGTTGATGGGTACGGCCTGTTTTCGGATACAGATGAACCTTGGTTTTACCATTGCTGGTACCAATCGCTTCCCAATAGGTGTCTGCGTTTCGGCCGTGTTCATGGCAAACCAGTTGTCTTGGTCTGTCTGTGATGTCACCGCGCAAAGGCAGGCTGATATCGCCAGATTTACCGTCGATCTCACCATCTAACAGAGCTGTGTATCGTTTCTCGACGGTTCTATCAATGAATTGCTTCTGAATGTGCTTGTTTGACTCCGCCGTGAGCGCCAAGATCAACAAGCCTGACGTCGACATGTCTAATCTATGGATGATTAAAGGCCCTGTCGCATTCGGGTAACGCGCTTTAATGCGTGTATAAACCGAGTCTTCGATAAACTTACCAGGAACCGACAAGAACTCCTCAGGTTTATTCACCACCACGATCTCGTCGTCTTCATAGACAATATCAAAAGACTTACCTAAAGCAGGGTTCACGATAAGCGGGTTATCTTCTAGCTCGATGCCGTTTAGCTGGTGGTCGAGGATCTCAAAGCTTTTACTCTGACAAACCGGGTAGAGGTTTCCGTGTTGGCGAATGACAGCTGTTGGAGGTAATCCCCACCAAAACTCAGACAAAGCTAATGGCTTAAACCCGTGTTCAAAAGCAAAGTTAAGCAGCTTGGGCAGGCAACAGTCGCCAGAGCCTTCAAGAGCGTCTTTGCCATCTAACAATTCAAGTAGGCTCTTTGATTCGAGAGCTTGATTGATAAAGCGATAGTGAGAGAGACGTTGAGTTTCCAACTGTTCTGAAATGGCTTGATGGTCTTGCTTACGGTTTTTCAGTTCGCTTTCGATCAAATCAACTTGTGATTGGCGTTCTGCGATCTTTTGTTTCCATTCGATACGAAGCGCTTTTAGGTCGCGTTTCTCTTGGCTACTTTGATTGCCCAGTTGTTTGAGCAAATTCGCCGCTGACTCTAGATTCCCCAACGCTTTCTCTTGATTGGCTTGCTCTCTGAGTTCGCTACGTTGAGCTTTTTTCACGGTCATCGCCAACTGAAAGGCTTCGATAGCTTGTGCTGATTCGACTGTCAACTCTTCAAGCTCAGCCACTAATATGTCTAGGTTGTGCGATTGTTGTAGCTTCTTAATGTCATCCGCTAGTTGTGATTGGCGAGCGAGGTTTGCACTATTGTGAGATTGAAACTGTTCTGAATCGAAGGCTGGTGGAACAAAGTTAATGTTGTTTAACTGAGAGGTCAAAGACGGATCTAACTGCAAACCTGAAAATGCAGAAAGGTAGCCTAGCTCTTGAGTTATTGGATCCTGAACAAGAAGCACGGCATAGAGGTTGCCTTGCGATGTTTCATTCACACTACAGTCGATGAGTGACTGTTGAAGCTGCAGCATAGCTAATTCACACGTAGGGTGCGGGGTATAGTAATACGGAAACGTAAACCGAGTGGGTAGCGATAAATCTTGGTTCCCTGATTGGTTTAAAGCGTGCAGTGGTGTGTATTGAGCAAGGTTTGCTGACATGAAGATCAAACTCTATGGCTGTTCAGTTAGAGTTCGGTATTGTTGTCGAAATGAAGGCAAATGAGAAGCCAAAGCGAAAGATAAATCGGCTTTGGCTTCATTTAGTTGCTTGTGCTTATCCTAAGTGCGTCCGAGCTTGATTGAAACTCGATCAGTTCGAGTGTTCTAGCTCTACTTGCTCTGCTTTTTGGTAAGCAGGGTGGTCAGCCAAAAGCTTACCGTATTTAGCAATGTTAGGGTAAAGCGCAGTTGCACCAAAGTTACCAACGATTTCTACGATGAACGACATCATAAAGTCTGCACCTGTTAGTGTGTCTGCAACCAAGTAGGTTTTACCTTCAAGTGCATTATTCACGTAAGTTAAGATCTTTTGGTTTTCATCGTCAGCGTAGCCGCCAAGGAAATTAGTCTCGCAACCGTCTTTCATCACAAAGATTTTAAGCAGCATCGGCAAAATACCTGAACTCTCGGCAAAATGTAGCCACTGTGAATATTCTACGTAGTCAGCTGTGCCGCGTGCTGGTGCGAACTTACCCTGACCGTATTTGTCGATTAGGTATTCCGTGATAGCGCCAGATTCAGTGATCACGATGCCATCGTCTTCAATGACAGGAGATTTACCCAATGGGTGAACGGACTTAAGCTCTGGTGGCGCAAGAAAAGTGACACTGTCTCGTTGGTATGGCTTGATCTGGTAATCTACCCCAAGCTCTTCCAACAGCCAGATGATGCGCTTTGAGCGTGATTTATTCAGGTGATGCAAAGTAATCATGATTCTACCTAGTTAACTAACGGGTTCAGTTTTTGAATTTATTTAGCTTCGTTTGTTTTGATAACAAGCTTACCGAAGTTTTGGCCTTCTAATAGACCCATGAATGCTTGTGGCGCCTCGTCTAGACCTTCAATTAGGTGCTCACGATACTGCATCTTGCCTTGAGACAACCATTCTGTCATTTGAACAGCAAACTCGTTATAACGGTGCGCGTAGTCATCAAAGATAATGAAGCCTTGCATCTTAATACGCTTGACCAGCAGCGTACCCATCAGGCTAGACATGCGATCCGGGCCTTCAGGCAGTGATGTCGCATTGTATTGAGAGATAAGGCCACATACAGGAATACGAGCACCGGTGTTAAGCAATGGCATTACGGCATCGAAAACCTTGCCGCCAACGTTTTCAAAATAAACGTCGATGCCGTTGTCACATGCTTTAGCCAGTTGCTCCGCGAAGTCGTCAGCTTTGTGGTCGATACATTCGTCAAAGCCAAGCACGTCTTTCGCGTACTGACACTTCTCTTGACCACCAGCAACGCCGATAACACGACAGCCTTTTAGTTTGCCGATTTGTCCAACGGTTGCGCCTACTGCACCTGTTGCCGCCGCAACGACTAGCGTGTCGCCTTGTTTAGGTTGGCCGATATCAAGCAAACCCATGTAAGCTGTAAAGCCAGGCATACCCATGATGCCCAGTGCGTAAGAAGGGTGTGTTGGCTCTTTACCTAGTTTGATTAAGCCTTCACCGTTAGACACACCAAGATCTTGCCAACCTGTGTAAGCCAGTACCCATTCGCCAACTTCGTAATCAGCGTGGTTTGATTCTTCAACCTGACATACGGTTGCACCAACCATCACTTCATCAATCGCAACTGGGTCTGCGTAAGATTTAGCATCGCTCATACGACCACGCATGTATGGGTCTAGAGAAAGATAAACTGAGCGAAGTAACATCTCGCCGTCTTTAATTGTTGGTGCGGCTACTGACTCTAAACGGAAGTTATCTTGAGTCGGTGCGCCAATTGGGCGAGAAGCCAATACGATGCGGCGATTGTCTTGTTGAGTCATTGGATATCCTTAATTTTATATTATGTTCATTATGAATTAGACCAGTCGTCTAGTCTTGTTATCTAAAAATCCCGCCGTCATCAAATTGATAAGAGGGCGGGTTATCTGTCGTTAATAAAGACTAAACACAGTACGTGGTTAGTTTTTACCTTTTAAAATCTGTTGGGTTAGGTTTAAAGCTGATTCTAAGCTGCTTGAGCTCTGGCTTAGTTTGCTCAACAAACTTGCGCCCAACCACATAGAATATAGATTTTGAGCGGTTTCTTGGCTGTCTTCAACTTTAATGGAGCCATCTTCAATACCACCAGCAACACAGTGTTGTATCGTAGAGGTCACTTTTTCAGCCCCTTTTAGTAAGGCTTGACGCATAGGATCAGAAAGATCAGAAACTTCGGCGCTGAGCTTAACTACTAAGCATTTATGAGCGTTACAGGTACCGTTTTCAATCTGTGACCATCGAGTGAAATAACTGATAATTCTCTGGTAATGGTTGCCTTCACCATGAACCAAAATAGTTTCAACCCTGCTGATGTAGGTCTCAAAATAGTGTTGGATCAGAGCCTCGCCAAATTGCTCTTTCGATTTAAAGTAGTGGTAAAACGACCCTTTCGGCACGTCCGCTTCTTTAAGCAATTGCGATAAGCCAACGCCGTTAAAGCCGTTGTTCACTATTAATTGGTAGCCAACATCTAAAACATGCAGGCGTGTGTCATTCGTTTTTTCGTTCATGGGCAGTACTATAAATTAAATTAGACCAGTCGTCTAGTGATCGGTTTTTGAGGGTATATTCAGTCGTTGCAAAAGTGGCTTCAACTATTCAAACGTTCACATATAAGAAAGCCCCAACATAGCTAGTATGTTGGGGCTTATATCAGTCACTATCGGTTATTTGATAGAGATTAACTCAACATCAAAAATCAGAGTTGATGATGGTGGGATAGGGCCTGAACCGCCTTTACCGTAAGCCAATTGGCTCGGGATAAACAGGCGAACTTTTTGGCCTTCAACCATGTAAGTCAAACCTTCTTGCCAGCCTTTGATTACTTGCTTAAGAGAAAATGAGATTGGCTCGCCGCGCTCAACAGAGCTGTCGAAAACAGTGCCGTCGATAAGTGTACCGTGGTAGTGAACCGTTACTTTGCTGTTCTTAGTTGGGTGCTCTGTACCAGTACCTTCTTCAAGCACTAGGTATTGAAGACCACTTTCAGTCGTAACAACCCCTTCTTTAGCGCCGTTTTCGACAAGGAACTGTTGGCCTTGCTCGATATTTTCTTCGCCAGATTTATGATTCATCCAAGTGCGGTAGATCATGAAGCCAGCCAAAATAAAGACAATGACCGGGATGATAAATTTAGACATAGTAAAACCTATTTATAGTTAATGCTGTATTTCATAGTTAATGCTGTATTTCATAGTTAATGCATAATTTGACAGTTAATGCAGAATTTCGCAGTTAATACAGAGTGTGTTAATCAATTGGCTAAAGCCGTGATTAGGGTTGAGTCAAAAGGTAGTTGATCGTTTTTGCGATGCCAGCAACGTCTTGGTGACCTGCTGTTAGTACTTGGTATTTACCGTTGATGATAAATGTTGGTACTGAGTTGATTTGACCTTTTACTGAGATCTCTTCTGCTTTCTTAACGAAGTCAAATAGAGCAACTTGCTGCTCTTTATTCAGTTGGTATGGGCTAACCAAACCACGAGAAGTGAACGCTGTCTCTAGTGCTTGTTGACGCTGTTCTGGCGTTGCATCTGCACCCATTTGAACGGCACCAAATAGGTCGTCCATGAACGCGTGGTCAGGTGTCGCGTCAAGTTGCATCACTGCCGTGTAGTAGATCATTGCGCTGATTTGAGCACTTTCATTGAACGTTACGTGCATCTTGCCAATAGTTTGGTCTGTTAGCGACTCAATCTCTGGAATTGCACTTTCCATTTGACGACAGTGACCACAGTTTAGAGAGAAGATTTCAGTGATCGGAGACAGGTTAAATTCAGTTAGAGCAGTAGGAAGTGCTTCGTATTGAACGCCTTTCTGTGGCTCGTCTGTTTCACTACAACCCGCAATAATAAGTACGGCAGCGAGTGCTGTGATGAATTTAGTAAATGGTTTAAACATAATGTTTGCTCTAGCGTTGAGAAGTCGTGAGATTCTAACTATTTAGTACGAATTGGAAAACAATTATAAGGTAAATAAATGCAAACAGTTCGAACTAGAGGGTGATGACAGGCTAGTTGACGGTTAACTGTGATCAAAAGCACTTTTTTTGGATGTGCTTTCTTTTCGTATAAAGTTTTTATCTAAAGTTTTTCCCTCGGTGCCGATATAGACATTAGTGAATGGTTTATCTGCATGAGTGGTTGGTGAAGTAATGAGATATTTAGCGATAATGTTAAGCATAGCTTTGGCAGGGTGTGAAACGACGTTACCAACGGGTATGTTAGGTGACGATCTGCTAGAAACTGCACCGCAAACCGATTACGACCTTATGCATCCTGAATGGGGTGTGGTTCAAACGACATCTGTAGCGAGCAATCGCAGTTACTCAGTCCAGAACAGCACTCATCAACAAAAAACCATCACAACCAACTATGGACGTGGTGTCTCGACTAATGACCCACTGGAAGTTTTTTTAAGACAAAACCGTATCGATTTTGAAGTACTTCCGGGCAACCATGTGATGGTAAAGCTGGAACAGCACGTGAACTTTAAAACGGGTTCGGCATTCCCTGAGCCAGCCTACAATCAATGGCTGGATACTTTAGGCAGTTACCTTTCTCAACGCCAAGACATTGATGTGGTGATTGAGGGCCATACTGATAATACGGGCAGTGATCGTGTTAATGATCCGCTTTCTGAGCTACGTGCAAAAGAAGTGAAAGCGCGCTTGGAAAGTAACTATGTTTCGAGTCGTGCTATTTACACTCGCGGCTTTGGCGAATACGTTCCGGCTTGTACTAACGCTTCTCCGCAAGGCAAGGCGTGTAATCGCCGTGTAGAATTGATGCTGATTGTGTCGAAGTAGTCATTTGAGCTTTCTTCCCTAAATTGAAAGCGACGAGTTCCAAATAATAGACATAAAAAATCCCTCATATTTGAGGGATTTTTTGTATCTGACTTTCGTTTCGCAGATTAGCTTATGCGAATTGCTTTTCTAAGTAAGTAACGATATCCGAAGATTCATACATCCACTCAGTTTTGCCGTCTTTTTCGATACGTAGGCAAGGCACTTTAACGCGACCGCCACCAGCTTCAAGCTCAGCACGGTGTTGATCATTGTTCTTTGCATCACGAAGTTCAAATTGAACCGATTGACGTTTCATCGCGCGGCGCACTTTTACACAAAATGGGCACGCTTCGAATTGGTATAACGTGTGCGTCTTTGCCTGCTCATTCACTTTGCTTTGCTCTTCTTGAGAACGTTTCACACCACGTGGGCTGAATACAAAATTCAATAACAAGATGACACGACCTAAGAACCAACGGATAAACTTCATAACTCTCTCTACATATTTAAAATTAGCGTTACAATTTGCAGCATTATATACACAAGTTTTGCTAGATGCTCGCAACAAACCGCTAATATCTATTTTGTCCGTTCGATCGTGTGAGACTTAGCCACATTTAGTCCTAAACGCTTAGACAGTCGAGTCAGATTTGCTCGGTCTGTTTTCAGAACTCGTCCTGCTTGCGCCCAGTTAAAGTTGGCATCTTCCAACACTTCAGTAATGATGCTGCGTTGAAAATCGTCCGTCGCGCCACGTAAACCAGCGGATAGGTCGATCGTTGGTGTTGATAATGGTGTGTTTTTTACCTGTGTCGTCGCAATCGGTTGATCTTGGTCGAGTGGACCACAATCTTCTTTAGTGATTGTCACGAGGTTTTTGTTAGTGCTGCGAGCCAATGCTTTCAGTGCTGAACGGCTGATAACGTGTTCAAGCTCACGAACGTTACCTGGCCAACCGTAACGGTTTAGGAAGACCAGAACATCAGAACGGAACTTAACTTGGTTGATACCAAGCTTACGGCGCGCTTGTTCTAGGAAGAAACCAGCTAATAAGCTGATGTCGTCACCACGTTCTTTCAATGCAGGTACCGCGATAGGGTACACACTAAGTCGGTGATACAAGTCGGCTCTGAATCGACCGTCTTCAACTTCTTGTTTTAAGTCTCGGTTGGTTGCAGCCAGAACACGAACATCAATGGTTTGGATGTTGTCTTGGCCTACCGGTTGGATTTCGTTGTTTTGCAGCGCACGCAGTAACTTACTTTGTGCTGCCAAAGGCAGTTCACCAATTTCATCTAAGAACAGTGTGCCGCCATCGGCTAGAGCAAACTTACCTAAGCGGTTTTTGTCTGCGCCAGTAAATGCGCCACGAACGTGACCAAACAGTTCACTCTCTACCAAGTTCTCAGGAATAGCAGCACAGTTCACGTAGACCAGCGGATTACGCTTACGTTGCGATTGGTGGTGCAGGGTACGAGCAACGAGCTCTTTACCAACACCAGTATCACCATGAATCAGAATATTAAACTCAGACGGCGCTACAACCGCAATATCGTTCTTAAGCGCGACCATGGTGTCACTGTTACCAATCAACTCGCCGCCGTCACGTTCCCACGCTTCTACGTTCAACTCTTCCAGTAATTGTTTTGACTGTTTTGCTTGATGCTCAAGTTGCGAGAAAGTCATCGCCATCTGCATGGTTGAAGCCGCAATAGCAGCGAGAACTTCTAGGTTACGAGCAGGAATATTCGCAAAGACATCAGGTTTTAGGCTGTCTAGGGTTAGCACTCCTAACAATTTGTCACCAAACAGCAGAGGCAAACCCATGCAGGCATGCATTGGTAAATCGCCGTCGTGGTCGATCAGTAAGCCATCGAAAGGATCAGGCAATGAGCTATCAGCATCAAAACGAACAGGAGAACGTGATGCGCAAATCTCATCAAAGCGAGGGTGTTCCGAAATGATAAAGCGGCGACCGAATGTATCTCGACTGAGCCCTTGCATTGCGATGGGTACTAGCGTGTCGCCTTGAAGGCTTAAAAGCGCGACGCAATCACACGTTATGGTTTTACGAATGGCATCGATTAGGCGATTAAAACGGTCTTGATCGTTCACACCGCTGGCTAAACCAATGGTCATTTCCATGAGAGTGGATGCTGAGATATCTTGCATAAAGGGCTCATACTGTTTGTATTTTTATACATGGTAGAGTCTTTATGACACAAAAAAAAGGTCTTTTTGACTAAAGTTTGAAGTGGATTTTTGAAAGGATGCCAGACACAGCAAGCTTTCGCATGTTGGCACCGTTTGTGCAATGTGTCCATTACGTGTTGTCTATATGACTGAATAACTGACCTATAGTTGATTTGAATCAATTAATGCTCATTTATCAGTCCACGTGATTCTCATAAAAAATGTAGCCAGAGAGCTCATTGAGAATGAATTGGTATAAAGTCATCTTTAAATAAAACTAGTCAATTTGACTCAAGTGGTCAAAAGACTAAGTGTTCGGAGTAAATCAATGCTAAACAATCTACATATCAACATCATCAAATCGACGATTCCTCTTTTAGAAAGCGCAGGCCCTGCTTTAACTCAACACTTCTATCAACGTATGTTCACGCATAACCCTGAATTGAAAGATATCTTCAATATGACTCACCAAAGAACAGGTCGCCAAGGTGTGGCACTGTTTGAAGCTATCGCGGCTTATGCTAAAAACATTGAAAACCTAGCAGCGTTAACCACCGCGGTTGAACGTATTGCACAGAAACACACAAGCTTTAACATTCAACCAGAGCACTACCAAATTGTTGGTTTGCACCTGATTGAAACATTGCGTGAATTAGCTACTGAGGCATTTACTCCAGAAGTAGAAGAAGCATGGACTGCCGCTTACCTATTCTTAGCGCAAGTATTCATCGACCGTGAAGCTGAACTTTATCTACAGCGCAAGCAGGCTGTTGGTGGCTGGGAAGCAGCACGTGCATTCGTAATTGCAGACAAGATCGAAGAGTCAGCACTCGTAACAAGCTTCATCTTACAGCCAAAAGATGGCGGTGAGGTTTTGGATTACACACCAGGACAATACATCGGCATTGAAGTGAAACCTGAAGGCGCACAATACAGCGAAATTCGTCAGTATTCACTGTCAGACAAGCCGAACGGAAAATACTACCGTATCTCTGTGAAGCGTGAAGGCCAAGGTCAAGAAACGCAAGGTGTTGTTTCTAACCACATGCACGATACCGTTGCTATCGGCGATGAGGTTAGCCTATACGCACCAGCAGGTGACTTTATGTATCAAGAGCGCAGCAAGCCAGTAACGCTCATCTCTGCAGGTGTGGGTGTAACGCCAATGCAGTCTATGCTTGAGTTCTTGAACAACGAGCAGAAAAACGAACCGGTTCTTTACCTTCACGCTTGTGAAAACGTAGGCCAACACTCTTTCACGACTCGTGTTAAAGATATTGTTGCTGACAAAGGTTGGGAAGCGAAAACGTGGTACATGAACAAAGACGAGTCTGCTTGTGAGAACACACATCAAGGTCAAATGGATCTAGCGTCTATCTCTGATACTAAAGGCTTTGAAGAGAGTGATTTCTACATCTGTGGACCTGTTGGCTTCATGAAGAACATCGTAGAGCAGCTAGACGCACTTAAAGTAGATCGCTCACGCGTACACTACGAAGTATTTGGCCCTCACGCTAACTTCTAATAGCTCTCGCCTGAACTATTAACACCTTGCCTATTCAAAGGCCTCACATTGTGAGGCCTTTTTTTGTTTGGTTCTCCTGTCTGACATATCGAATATTGGAGAATTCGATCGAGCAAACTAAGCTCTTCTAGCTTAGGTCTAAGAACGTTTGACCTTTTTAGACATGTAGTCAGTATCAAAAAACTCAGGCCAGTACATTTTCACGTATCCACCTGCAACCCAAATTACTAGGATGGTCGCGATGGTTAGCTCGAAGAAACCAAACTTGTGCAGCCAATACCATTGTGGGTATTCCGCGCCGAAAAACGTAGTTAGACGATGCATGGCAATAGCGCTGATCACGGAAGGGAAAGTGACGGCAGCAATCGAAGGTTGGAATTTCAGACGCATCAATCGTATGTAACACAAGTAAATCAATAGTGTCATGGTGATAGCAATACCAGCCAACGCGCCTGTTAGAATCGGGTCTGGGTTGTCGAAGTTAACCAAGTAAGCCGCTAAAGACAGGTTCACAGGTGCTGCCATGATGGCTAAGGTTGGTCTTGCTCGGCGTGGCAGGTTTCCTTCGAATACCAAGCGGTACAACACCACTGGCAGCATTAGGAAATAGATACCGATACAAGTGGCCGCAAGTGTTTCTGAAAAAACGGTGTGCCCAAATTGTGAACCTGCTAAGGAACTGCTGATTAACCCCACCGGATACAGAAACCAACTCGGTACAATGTTCGACATTTTAAAGTTGATGATCTGGAAACTAAAGAACAACACCATCATGGTAAAATGCAATAACAACGCGCAGAACCAGACAGGGTAAGCAATGACTGGTGAGATTTCGGCTAAATAGTCGCATAGAATCAATAACGCCATGCTCATTGGTGCCATCAAGCTTCCACTAAGCGGATGACGAATGTCATTGATGAAAGTATTAAAGCTGGTGAGATACCGAAGTAAAACGGGTAGCAATAACAGTGCGCCAAATGCAGCAAGGTAAGGGCGAATGATCTCACCAACCCCTGGCAGATATAATGCCCAAGCTTGTCCTAGTCCAATAACACCAAGTGCCAAAGACGCCTGAGATGGCGGCACATTTTTTACTTGGGTTAACCTTCTCCAGTTCAACGCCTTTCTCCAACTAGTTATTTATATAATATGAGTCAATTATAGAATTTTTGCTCTAGAGTGAGCGCTCAGCTGTGTCCTCAATAGATGTTAAGGACACTCAAATAATTTTGAGTGGATGATAGCAAGTTTAACGTTTGCTTTTTTGACTTTGATACGAAATCGGGACATTAAGCACGAGGAAAGTGTGCTTTATTTTTTGATTGATTTATAAATACTGAGCTTGGTTTGCTCATGTATCAGTGGAATTTGACTGTATTAGTGGAACTTAACGAGTTACGTTTAAGTCCCACATTTGAACTGAAGTTTTCAATGTAATTAACGAACTTCCTCTTGCTGAGGGAGATCTTGCTGTCTTAGTTTCTCGTTTTTCAGCGTACGGTTAAGTAGTTGGCTGTAAATTGGCTGACCACCTAACATCTGAGCAATGATTACCGCGCCTAAGCAGGTGATGATCAACGGTAAGATGAGGTAGTAGTTATTGGTCATTTCAATAACCAACAGTATGCCAGTGATAGGCGCTCGCACGGTGGCGGCAAATAAGGCGCCCATGCCGGCAATCGCAAACATACCCGGCTCTATGTTCAGTTCAGGAAAGAATGCAGCCGCGATAAGCCCAAACGCGTAACCAAAGAGTGTTCCTAGGGCAAGCATTGGTGCAAAGATACCACCCGGTGCACCAGAGCCGAAACAAAGTAGCGTGGTGAGCACGCGCCCTAAGAAGATTAACAGCAGCACGTTTGCGCTGTAGTTGCCATTCGTGATGTTCGGGATGATACCAATACCACCGCCAGTCAACTCGGGTATATAGAGCAGCAATAAGCCAAAGCAACCGCCCAGCAGGGAACCTGTCATTAAGTAGCGTTTACGGTCATTCTTGTGTATTGCCACAAACAGGTCTTGCGAAAGTGTAATCAGCTTATTGAAAATCACACCAAACAGGCCGAACAACACGCCTAACAACAAGAATAACCACAGAGCATCCAGTTCAGGCGGTTGGTATTGAGGCATAGTGATAACGGCAGATTGTCCGTTGATTGATCGAAAAACGATGTTGGCTGAAACCGCGGAGATGATGACGGCTTTAATTGATATGAGTGAGTAGCGAAACTGTGGTCTCATCTCCTCGACTACAAACATGATGCCAGCCAGTGGTGCATTGAATGCGGCGGCTAAACCACCTGCGGCACCCGAAGCTAATAGTGAGTGGCGAGTATCGTCATCTTTAACTCGAAAGATATCGGTGACCATGCGACCAATACTGCCGCCCATTTGAACGGTTGGTCCTTCTCGACCTAAAACCATACCAGAGCCTAATGCGCCCATACCGCCAAAGAATTTTACTGGCAATACTCTCCACCATCGAACAGGGCGCATACCGTCCATCGCACCTTCAATTTCGGGGATGCCTGAGCCTGCAGCCTCTGGAGCAAAGCGATGAACAAGGAAGTAACCAATAAAGGCAAATGCAGCACTAATAAGGAAAGCGGCTAGCCAAAGGGGTAAATAGCTACCGATTTCATCTTTAAGCCAATCGGTACGAGTTTCTGTGATGAAATGAACCGCGACTTCGAAATAGGTACCCACTACGCCAGCAAGTACACCTACAATACAAGAAAGAAAGAGAACGGAAGCGGGTGTCTTATCTCTTGAGAGAAATTGATTAATAGCATCCCTTGGCATTTTGGCTAATAAGGATTGCTTAATTTTCTCTCTTCTGGTCATTGAGATAAGGCTCCTGAATGGGTTGAGGCGGGACTGCAATAAATTATACGCGTCCTCTTCATATCCTATAGCAGCAAAGATGCAAAGTTGAATTTCATTTATGGAATATACGTGTTACATAAATGGAATCTATAGGCAATAGTTGAATCGCTGTCACAATTTTGATCGATTCTCCGGTGGCGGCTTGAATATCCCCAAAAATGAACCATAGTTAAATCGTAAAGCAACATAACAAACCGCAAGGAGACGTGAGGTTTTACACACAATTTGGATGGATTCAGAATAAAGTTTTAGTTCCTCGTTAAATGTTCAGGTCGATATTTAAGGCTTCCTGATTCGCGAACTCACGATTGAGTAACGAGGGTGAGGCGTACTGAGTAAGTACGCCTTTAGTTCGTCTGGAGCATTCCTTTTTCATCGTTCCCCCCCTTTCTAGTGACACTCATACAACTTCTGGCTTAAATCATTCTCCGTATAAACAAGCGATTGGGGTCAATTCCTCCGTGATTGTGTATATACTCCTAAAAAAAGGAGAACTGATATGACCAAAAAAGTTCCTACAAACATAATTACGGGTTTCTTGGGTGTTGGCAAAACGACAGCCATTTTGAACCTGCTCAAAAATAAACCTGAGAATGAAAACTGGGCTGTTCTGGTTAATGAGTTCGGGGAAATTGGCATCGATGGCGCATTGATGACAGATCAAGGTGCTTTGATTAAAGAAGTACCGGGTGGCTGCATGTGCTGTACCGCTGGTGTGCCTATGTCAGTGGGTATTAATGCTTTACTACGCCAGAAACCGGACCGTTTATTGATTGAACCTACAGGGCTTGGTCATCCAAAGCAGGTTATTGCGACGTTAACTTCAGAACAATACACACCTTATGTTGATTTAAAAGCGACGCTTGGCTTGGTTGACCCACGAAACCTATCCAATGAAAAGTACACGTCGAATCAGAATTTCAATGATCAACTGGACAGTGCAGATGTGATTCTTGGTACTAAGGTTGACCTTGTTCATTCTGAAGACATCGATGTGTTCAATGATTGGGTGACGGATCAAACGCCAGCAAAAGTCTTCCATAAGCTAATTCACGATGGTGAAGTGCCATTGGAAGTGTTGGACATTGAAAGAGTATACGGCAGTGCTTCCTCTCATATTGAAGCGCACCATCACGATCACGCTGAACAAGAGCCTCAATTCCAACTTCCTCCCGGTGAAGCGTTCATCCGTAAAGAGAATAAAGGACAGGGCTATTTCAGTTGCGGTTGGCTATTTGGTGCAGAGCATAAGTTCGACTTTGATGCGCTGTTTTCAATGCTGTCGGATCTTACGGCTGAGCGTGTAAAAGCCGTGGTGAATACTGACCATGGTTGCTATGCGTTTAACGTGGCGAATCAAGTGGTGTCCGTGAATGAAATTTCCCTTGATGGCTTTGAGTCTCGTCTTGAAGTGATCGACTCGCAGTTAATGCCTTGGGACGATCTCGAGCAGATTCTACTCAAGCTGTGTGGCATCAAATAGCGCCATTTTTACTGTTTGAACTGATGATCTCGGTGTTTACTTCGTTGAAGGTGGGGTAAACACCAGATTAAATGAGAAAGTTTGCGTTATATCACGATAAATGTGAGATAAATCACTCTAATTACTTTATAGTGCTCGGCTGAAATAAGAATGTAGGCTGTCTGCTTAAGGAACCCGTAACAATGTCATTTTCCTCTCAAGGTTTTGCTCCTGAATTAGTCAAAGCGTTGACTGAGTGTGGTTATGAAAAACTCACTCCAATTCAACAAAAGGCGATTCCAATGGCTCGTAAAGGCCATGATATTTTTGCTACTGCTCAAACCGGTACGGGTAAAACAGCGGCATTTTCATTGCCTGTTATTCAGCACCTTTTGAACAGCGGTAAAAAGGCGTCTAGAGGAACGGCTCGCGGCCTTATTCTTGCTCCAACTCGAGAGCTAGCTGCGCAGATCGCTCAAAACATTAAAGACTACGTTAAATACACTGAACTAAGCGTTTCAGCGGTTTACGGTGGTAACAAAATGTCTTCACAAGTTCGTCAATTAGAACTGGGTGTTGATATTTTGGTTGCAACACCAGGCCGTTTAGAAGAGCACTTAGAAGCGGGTAACGTGTCTATTGCTAACCTAGAATTCCTAGTATTCGATGAAGCTGACCGTATCCTTGATATGGGCTTTATCAATGCCGTTCGTAAGATCATGTTGGATGTAGAAACATCGCCGCAAATCATGATGTTCTCGGCAACGACTTCTACTCAGTTAAACCAACTGTCTGTTGATATTCTACGTAAACCAAAACGTATCAGTGTTGAGCGCGAAAACTCAACGGCTGCTACTGTTGGTCACGTGGTTTACCCTGTGGATCAAGAACGTAAAACTGAACTGCTTTCTGAGCTGATTGGCCGTAAAAACTGGCGCCAAGTGCTTGTGTTCGTGAACTACAAAGAAACAGCGAATGACGTCGTTAAAGAGCTTAAGTTAGACGGCATTAAAGCGGTACTTTGTCACGGTGATAAAGCGCAAAGTGCTCGTCGTCGTGCTTTGGATGACTTCAAAGAAGGCAGAGCTCGTGTGATGGTAGCTACCGACGTTGCAGCTCGTGGTCTTGATATCGAAGACTTACCACACGTAATTAACTACGACATGCCTTTCCTAGCGGAAGATTACGTTCACCGTATTGGCCGTACAGGTCGTGCTGGTAAACAAGGTCATGCGATTTCTTTCGTTAACCGCGAAGAAGAGTTGACTGTTGTTCAAGTTGAAACACTGATTCAACAACGTATTCGCCGTGTTGAACAACCGGGTTATGAACCGAAGAAACGTGATGCTTACATCGAGAAACTGAACACTAAATCGGCGTACAAAAACCGTCAGGGTCGTAAGAACAACGCAAACGAAGAGCCTCAAGATCAAGCAAGCGCTGAACGTCGTTTGACTATGATGAAGCGAATTAAAAACCGTCGTAAGTAAAATTACGGTTGGTAATGGAAAAGAGCCACTGTATTGTGGCTCTTTTTCGTTGTGTCGCTAAATATAAGGTAGCTCCTTAGAAAGACAGCTCAACAAGCTAAACACTTAAATAAAAATAAGTCGATAAGGTAATAATATGGATAGCGCACTACTTTGGGCTTTTATTCCCACATTTTTCTTTGTGTCAATTACGCCCGGTATGTGTATGACCTTGGCTTTGACGCTAGGAATGAGTGTTGGATACAAGCGTACATTATGGATGATGATCGGTGAATTGGCTGGTGTTGCGGTGGTTTCTATTGCTGCGGTATTGGGTATTGCATCTATCATGTTGAATTACCCATGGTTATTTACGGT
The DNA here is from genome assembly GCF_025195005.1 of Vibrio sp. NC2. NCBI lineage: Bacteria > Pseudomonadati > Pseudomonadota > Gammaproteobacteria > Vibrionales > Vibrionaceae > Vibrio > Vibrio sp. NC2. Next base: position 12,145 of record NZ_JANVFC010000022.1, on the reverse strand, counting down.
TTTCAAATTTGTTGGTGCAGCTTATTTGTTCTATTTAGGCGTCCAGATGTGGCGCTCAAGAGGCAAATTGGCGATCAGTACTGACAACCAAACAACAAAAGTCAGTAATGATTGGGATTTGGTGGTGCAAGGCTTCGTGACAGCGATTGCGAATCCGAAAGGTTGGGCATTCATGATTTCGTTATTGCCTCCTTTTATTAACAGTAATAAAGACTTAGCACCGCAGTTGTTGATTTTAGTGTCTATTATTCTGGTTTCTGAGTTTGTCTGCATGACCTTGTATGCGACAGGTGGTAAGAGCCTAAAACATATGCTGGGTAAAGCCGATAACGTTAAGTTGATGAACCGCATTGCAGGTACGTTAATGATGGGCGTTGGTGTGTGGTTGTTCGTGAGTTAACTGTGATTAACGGTATTGCGATCAACTATAACGGTTGAGATCCCCGACTCAGTCGTTCCTCCTTCTCGAGGATGACAAGTACTTGGGATGACAAGTACTTAGGATTACGTGAGTTTTGAAAATTCGGATTCTTACTTAAACCGAAGGTCGAATAGAACAGAAAAAGAGCGATAGGGCGTTTGGCCTTATCGCTCTTTTTGATTTTACTTAGCTAGCGAACAGAAACTAGATAACAGTAAGGTTACTGATCTTAGCTAGATTTTCTTATTAAACCGCGATTTCACCGCCGTCTTCACGACGAATCACAACGGTAGATGCTCTTGGGCGCACATTACCTTTAGTCTGTGCGGTCGCATCTTCTGACGATGGCCAGTTTGCTGGGTGTTGAATGTTCACAAACAGTGATTTGAAATCTGGGCTGATGGTAAAGCCTGTTACTTCACAACCGTTTGGACCAACAAAGAAGCGTTTAAGTTGTGCTTGGTTGTTTGCATCAATCACCGCACTGTTGCCGCTGTCATCCGTTAACTGAGATGGAACCACTGCCAGCATTTGGTCATTGGTGTAGCCCTTTACTTCATCTGCGCCGTTATCAGTCTGAATCCACAAGATGCCACGAGCATCAAACGCTAAGCCGTCAGGGCTTGCGAATTGGTTCATGTCTGTTAGACCTGAGCGGTTAATAGACTTGTCTTCCACTGCTGGAGAGCCAAATACGAAGATATCCCAATCGAACTCGCCTGCCGTTTTACCTTCATCCCAACGAATAACATGACCGAACTTGTTGTCTACGCGAGGGTTCGCAGAGTTCGCTTCTTTACGCTTGTTGTTATTAGTTAGCGTTAGGTAAGCCGTACCTGTCATCGGGTCAACAGAGCACCATTCAGGGCGATCCATTGGCGTTGCGCCTACAAGGTCGGCTGCGCCTGCGGTATTAATGATAAGTGCTGCTTGAGAATCAAATGAATCACCTAGCTTGCCGCCGTTTGTCGTCTTGCTGCTCAGAGTCAGTGGTAGCCAAGTACCTGAACCATCATCATTGAACTTAGCCACATACAGCGTGCCTTTGTCCATATACTTGTCACCCGCACTTAGGCGATTGCTCGGCTCTGCATCACGCGGGTCCCATTTCTCTTCAGAAACGAATTTGTACAGGTATTCAAAACGAGAATCGTGACCAGAGTAGAATACGATCGGCTCGCCTTCGGTCAATTTACCGAACGTACAGCCTTCGTGACGGAAGCAGCCCAGTGCAGAACGTTTCTTCGCGCGAGAGTTTGCTGTGTATGGGTCGATTTCAACAATGTAGCCGTGACCGTGTGCTTCGTTACGGTAGTCATCAATCGGTGAATCAGCGCTTGGTGTTACATCAAAGCGTGCAAATTCGTCTAAGCGTTCTTGTTTGTTACCTGAAAGCGTGTCCCAACCGTAACGTGTTTTGTCGGTAGCGATACCAATACGTTCTTGCGCTGGCGTTGTCTCGCCTTTGTTCACGAAATAACCCGGCCAGTTTTCTTCACACGTTAGGTAAGTGCCCCATGGCGTGTAGCCATTACCACAGTTGTTCAACGTGCCACGAGCTTGGCTGCCGTCTTGTGAGAACTTGGTTTTGGTAAATTCACTGTGAGCAACAGGGCCAGACAGGTCCATTACTGTTGCGCCTGTGTAGCGGCGGTTCAGTGGATCGTTATCGACCATCACCCATTGGTTGCCTTCAAGTTTTACTCGAACAACACTCACGCCGTGCGCGTTGATCTCTTTGCGAACTTCATCAAGGCTAGGGCGGTTGCCTTCATCGTATGTAGGACCAATAGCGTGCAGTGCTTTTTGGTCGATGTATTCGTGGTTGATCACCAATAAGCCATCATTGCTGTTGCCATTAAGCGGGAAGAAGTGCATACCGTCGTGGTGCATGCCCAGTGAGTTAGCTTGATCTTGTGCGTTGTTGGTGCCGTCTTTTAACCAAGCCTTGCCTTGCTTGTTAAGTGGAGTACCCCAAGGAACTAATACCTGTGCTGTATAGCCTTTTGGTACAACGACACTGTCTGTCAATGATCCTTTAACCGATTCGAATGCCAGTGTTGCAGTGCTTTTTTGTGCGCTCGTTGCTTGCATTGTCGCAGCGTTAGCCGTGCTGTGACCCGCTAAACCAAACGCGCCAAATGCGCCAAATGCGGTCATTGCACTGATGCCTAAACCGCCTTTGAGAACATTTCTTCTTGAAAGGTTCGCATCTAGAACTTCTTCGAAAGGCTTGTTGTTACTCTTGTTAAAACGAGTGCTATCAAATGTTTCCTTGCTCATCGGGACTGCTTCCTATTGGCTGACTTTATTATTCGTTATTTATGACTTACCCACTTACTAATGAATTGGTTAATAACTTGGGCTGATGTGTGAGCAATCGTGAAGCAGTTAAGTGACAGATTTTTATAGTTTTGATTAAGGTTTTGTTTCTGTAGCACGATTTTTGCTGCTAAGCCTCTCGTGCAATACAAAACTCTTGGGAATTAACGAAGAACTGTGTATAAATGCTTTATCAAACGAAAAGAGAGACAGTTATGAAATTAGATAAAATCGAAAACAAAAATCGCCGCCTACGCAAGAAGTTATACCTAGGTGAATTCGCTATTCTAGGTTTTGAAGTAAGCTGCACGACTTCGATTGCTGATTTTGACCAATACGATGTGTTCATCGATGAATTTATCGATTTTATCGACAGCATCGGCCTGTGCTTTGGTGGCGGTGGTTTAGAGCTGTTCGAAGGTTTCTTATGTTCTATTGAGCGCTACCGTTCAGTGACAGAAGCAGAGCAACTGCAAGTAGCGCAGTGGCTTGAAGCTCGCGCAGAAGTAAGCAAAGTAGAAGTAAGCGAACTTGTTGACGCAAACTACGCATTCTAAATTGGTGTTGTTCGGCTAGCTCAGTTGGAAGCTAATAGAGCTTTCCTGAGATAAGCTTTATACATCAGTGAAAGGCCCAGTCGGTATATCGATTGGGCCTTTTTGCTTTTGGTCTGCGCTATTTTTGAACCATGATCCCTTGTGTAACTCTCATTTCTAGAACGAGAATTTCTATTTACATATCAGTATTTTAGGTCTGTCTTTCTGGATAGTAAGAAGTTTGAATAAACTTGTGAGAGTTTTATGAGAATTCAATGAAGTTGCTGATAGATTTGATCGTCATTCTTAGAGTCAACAACACCACAGTTCGTTCTGGCAAAGATAACGGTATATCGCTGTTATTCGTTTTGTTGGCAACGATAGGACTCGATAAAGGATGGAATCAAAATGAACAAACGTACTCAAATCAGCTTAGTGATCAGCTCGGCTATGTTGGCCTTCGGAGCGGCTCAGGCTCAGGCTGCAGAGCTTGAGGTGACCGTTACCAACGCAACGAAAGGGATCTACTTTACGCCTATCTTGGCAGCCGCTCATGACTCCAGCTTGTTCATGTTTAGAACGGGTGAGAGTGCTTCTGCGGAATTGGAATCGATGGCCGAAGGGGGCGATATTTCAGGTCTATCGAGTTTGATTGCAAACGTGGGTGGTGTGGTGGTTGAAAACCCAGCTACCGGTATTCTTAACCCGGGCGTCGCAACTACGTTTGATATCGACACTGGTGATTTAGCTTACTTGTCATTGGGTGCAATGCTGCTGCCAACCAACGACGGTTTTGTTGGCTTAGACAGTTGGAAAATCCCAACTCAAGCGGGCACCTACAAAGCGACCCTCAATGGCTATGACGCAGGCACTGAAGCGAATGATGAGTTGGCTGGCAGCATGCCAAACCCGCCATTTATTACCTTTGGTGCTGGTGGTACGGGAGTTGAAACTGCAGTGTCAAACGCTAAGGTTCATATTCATCCGGGCAACATTGGTGATAGTAACGCGGCTGGCGGCATCAGCGACCTCAATAGTAGCAGTCATCGTTGGTTAAACCCTGTGGCTACTATCACCATTGTTGTGAAGTAAGGGGGATGTATGAAAGCTAGAATTCTATTTATCGCTGCATCAGTAGCTGTGTTAGCAGGTTGTCCGGACGATGACGACGATTACTATCGCTATGATGTGAGTGTGACTAACCTCACCCCCAATCAACCAATGTCACCACTCGCAGTGTTGACTCACAATAATAGCTTCAATCTGTTTGAAGTTGGGCAAAGCGCCTCTGTCGATCTGGAATACTTAGCGGAAGGAGGCAGTAATGCACAATTGCTTGCGCTCAGTGACAGTGACGCCAATGTTTATCAAGGCATCTCAGGCAATGGGCTGATTCTTTCAGGTGAGCAAGACACGGTGTCTATTCGTGTTGACCCAAATCAAGAAGGGTATATCTCAGTTGCTTCCATGTTGGTGAACACCAATGATGCGTTTGTTGGTGAATCCGGTTTGTCGCTTAAGTCATTAGCCGTGGGTGATACCTTTGTGATGAACATGAATGTTTGGGACTCAGGAACGGAATTGAACGACGAGCTTGCTGCAACCATTCCAGGACCTGCAGGCGGTGGTGAGGGTTTTAATACCACACGAGACGACACCGATGTAGTGAGTTTCCACTCTGGTGTAATCAGCCAAGATGACGGCCTTACGACGTCTGCTTTAAGTGCTAACCATCGTTTCCTCAACCCAGGAGCAAGAATCACCATTACTCGAACTGAGTAATAGGGTTGAAAGCACGATGAAAGAATTCCTGCTCTGTTCCGGTCAATTGAAAGGTAGGCAGACTCCGAATAGAGCAGGGATCATGAATAGTGCTGCGGTAAATTTGATGGCAAACATATTGTTGGTTGAAGATGATGATGACCTAGCTGAACTGGTGCAGATGCATCTTAAGTTCCAAGGCCATGACGTAATAAGAACTAATGTGATTGAAAAGGCTCAGGCGCTCTATAAAGATGGTCATTTCGATTTGATCGTACTGGATCGTGGCTTGCCTGACGGAGATGGACTCGATTTTTGTCGAATGTTACGTCGACAGGAAGATTGGACACCAGTGCTAATGCTAACAGCAAGGGATGCTGAGCTAGATAAGGTGTCAGGTTTAGAAGCCGGTGTTGATGACTACATAACGAAACCTTTCAGCGTTCTCGAGTTTCAAGCAAGAGTGAGGAACGTACTTCGCCGTTTAAGCCATGTTGAATCAGTCACTCAAGAGGCTATGACGACAGAATCGATTATGAATTTTGGTGGGCTCATTATTCAACCTGAACGCCATCAGGTGTCACTCAATAACCGAGATGTACCGCTTACTGCTACCGAGTTTACCTTACTTCATTTCTTAGCAACCCGCCCGGGACGTGTGTATAGCAAAGACGAGCTGCTCGATCACGTTTGGAATACTCATCACTCTGGCTACCACCATACTGTGTGCAGCACGGTCAACCGTCTAAGAACCAAGCTTGCGATGCCGAATAGTGATGATGATTTCATTAAAACCGTTTGGGGTGTTGGCTATAAGTTTGAGTCGAAAGCTTAGGTCTATGTGTCGCGCCCTAAGTTTACTAAAAAGCAAGTAAGATCTACGAGCCATCGAGGAGAGAACATGAGTTTCAAATCGCGTTTAGTGCTGTTCACAAGTTTGTGGTTTTTGTTGGTAAGTGTGGTGATTGCTTACACTTATCATTGGCAAAAAGAGACCATAGAACAAAGAACTAAGCAGAGCTTACATAAAGAGCTCGCAGTTCATATGCGCGATGATAATCCTCTGATGATTGGTACCGACTACAACCCCAAAGCACTCAAATCTATATTCCACACCTTGATGTTGATAGGGCCTGATTTTGATATCTATTTTCTGGATAGTCAGGGCAATATCACCACCAATGCAGCACCTGAAGGCACTGTGTTAGCCAATCAGATAGATCTAGCGCCCATTCAACAGTTCTTAAATGACGAGCCTTATCCTATTTTGGGCGCAGACCCGATCAACCCAGGCTCTCCTAAAGTATTTTCTGTGGCGGCGATTGAAGAGTTAGGATCGACGGTGGGTTATTTGTATGTGGTGATAGGAAGTAATCGCCATACTGTGATCACCAACTCTCAGGTTGATACACCATATATCGCACTTGCAGGGCTTGTGCTGGTTTCTATTTTTGGCTTTGCGATTGGCGCTTATCTGCTAGTGAAACGTAGTCTGTTGAACCCAATTGAGGCGGTAACCAATAAATTGCAGCAACAAGCTGAGCAAGATTTTAGATTGGAACCTAACTTTGTCCATCAAGTACCAGAGTTGGTGCCCATCGCACGTTCTTATCAATTGATGGCGAAACACATCCAACAACAGTTTTTGCAGCTTGAGTATCAGTCATCACACCGCAGACAAAGCTTATTACAGCTCAGTCATGATTTGAAAACGCCATTATCGAGTGTTCTTGGCTACCTAGAAACGTGGAAGATTCAAAATCCGAAGTCAGACCCGTTGATTGACGTCGCTTACCGTAATGGCAACAAGTTGTCTGAACAGCTCCATTCATTACTCGATAGCGCCAAGAATGATAATCCTTTGCCTACGTATCAATACGCTTCAATCGATTTTAATGTGTTGATGAACGAATGCTTAGAAACGATACAAAGCCAGTATCGCCATAAGAATGTTGAGTTGAACGTCAATATACCTATTGGAATCAAAGCTGTGGGTGACAGTGATTTACTTGAGAGGCTGATCTTGAATCTGCTAGATAATGCGTTGAGGCATAGCCCGAGTGGAACAATGGTGTCGTTAGATGTAGGTTTAGAATCGGATTCAAAACGGGTGAAGGTCGTTATCCATAATGAAGTTGAACGAGAGGCCCCTAATGGTTCGTTAGGTATTGGCACCAAAATCGCTCAGTCGATACTGATGTTGCATCATAGTGTCTTAGAAACAACAAAAGCAGAAAACTCATTTCAACAAAGTTTCTATTTGCCTTCGGTTTAGCCCTGTCTGTCTTCGATTTAGTTCTAATTTCTTTCGATATCGTTCTACTTGCCGCCGTTCTAGGGGATAGGCGAGTTGTTCCTTGAGTAACGAACAACTCGTTGAGCAGCTTTTAAGTTGAGAAGTTGAGAAGTTTTTAAGTTGAAGGGGCTTTATGCGTCTTTTTTGGCTTCGTTGCCTTCATCGCCTTCATTTAGTTCAGCATAGAAGTGCAGCAACTCTGTGAGCTCTTTTACCCAACCAAATGCTTCTGTCGGTGCTTTCAACAAAATCTTCTCGACTTTGTCACAGTGAGTTTCAAGGCTGATCGCTTGCTCAAGGTTGAACGACATTGCATAGAAGTGCCAAAGCAATAGTCGAGTCATGCGCTCGATGTTTTGCTGTGAGTTATCCGACTCACTAAACGCAAGGTTCACTTCACTCAGCGCGATTGCTGTCATTCGCAACATCGCATCAAACTTCGCTGATTGCATACGCTCTTCATTGGTTACTTCTTCCTGTTCGAACGTAAACAGTTCCGTCATTGCATCTTCAGGGACAAGGCGATGAATCATTCTTAAACTAAATTCTTCTAGTTCTTCACGAGGCATGTTGTTTAAGCAAGTTAAAGTGTAATCGCGTTGCATGGTGTTCTCTTGGATCTGCAAAAAGGTCGGACAGTTTAATGGAGAAGCGAGTTCAGAAAAAGCAGATTTTAGATAAGCTTACGTTTGTAGGCTTATCTATGTACTACAAGCCCTAAAATTGATGTTTAGGGGAACTGTATTTAGGTTTAACGCAGTATCAGGCTTTGCTATGGCTTGGCGGTTGATACTGCATAGACTGATCGTTTCTCATGAAAATGTTACTCGCGACCAAGCTGCCAATACAAATTGAACCAAGCGCTAACCAAGTCATCGTATCTGGAATCTCGTTAAACAGTGGGACCGCCAACAAAGTTGCAACGGCGGGTGTTGCACTACCAAATGCTGCTGAACGTTCTGCCCCTAACGTGTTTACAGCATATAAATAAGTGAAAGCCGCGATTAAACCTGCACCAACGCCTTGTACCGTTGAATGTACGGCAAGCTCTGTGACTGGCCATTGAGCAATTGGTGTGCTCATTAAATGGCTAGGTAGGGTTCCTGTAAGGATAAGGACCAGTAGTAGCAAGGTGGAACAGAATGAAATGAAACCCGCACTCACAAGCGCATTAAGATTGGCAACACGTGCTGAGATGGTAAAAGTCGCCCACATCAAGCTGCCACACAAAAATAACAAGTGACCTTTGGTGTATTCAAAGTTGAAGCTGCTTAAGCTATTTCCTAGAAACAACAATATCCCGAGTAAAACAAGACCTAAACCAACGACACGGTGTCGGCTAAGCGGTTGTTTAAAAAAGAGTACCGCGATCCCTGTTACGAACAAAGGAAGCGTTCCCGGAACCAAAGCACTCCCGTGTGATACCGGAACAAACTGCATGGCTGTCCCAGCAACGAGTAAATAAGGCAACCCGCACCCCACAAACATACCGGCCAAGTATCGATTCGGGACAGCAGCGATCGTGCTGCGTGCTTTCCACATCAAAGGCAATAGCACCAATGCAGGTATGAGGAATCGAGTCAGTGCGATGTCTGCAGGTGTTAAGTCTGAATTTGCGCCGCCTTTAAGAGAAAGGAAAAAGCTCGCCCAGATGAGCAGAGTGACAATAATAGATAGGTAGCCAAGCTTCATAATAAACAAGGAAAGTGGATGATGACTCATTATGGGGTACTTGGTGTGCCACAAGTTGGCAAGTTTTGTTCGAAATTGAGTCACGGTTGATGATTTCTGCTAATATTTCCCAAATTGTTGACGAATTTAACCAATGATCGGTATTTGCTATGGATAGGATTGATAGACATCTTCTTGAGTTGCTTCAGAAAGACGGCAGGCTAACCACGGCTGAGTTAGCTGATGAGGTTGGCTTATCGGCTTCACCGTGCGCGAGGCGCATCAAAAGACTGGAAGAAAAAGGGATTATTGATGGCTATCGTGTGAGCCTGTCACGAGAACAGGTCGGCATCGCAATGAGTGTGTTTGTTGAGGTGAGCTTAAACAACCACCAAGAAGTGTCGATCGATAAATTTGAAAGTGCAATTGTCGAGATGGAAGAGGTCATTAGCTGTCACGTTGTATCCGGAGCTTATGACTATCTTTTAGAAGTTGTCAGCCCAAATCTTATGGCTTATGAAGCATTTACAAGAAAGCTACAGCGACTCTCTAACGTAAAAGATATACATACTCATCTTGCGATTAGGCAAGTGAAAGGCAATGCGCCACTTCCGGTTTATACTGACTAAGCTATAGGTAGGGGAGATGTCTTTGGGTGAAATGAGCTGAAAACGAAATGACTTTCGTTGTTAAATTAGGGTGCCGCTGCTCTTAAAGACAGTCGTCAAATACCAGATGCGCAGCAATAAAAAACGGAGCGCCTCGTGAAAGGCACTCCGTATATGATAGGTGCAAAACTTAGTGATACTTAAAGTTAGAGATTGAACAATCCCCAGTTTGAGCGTTAATTCTGAATGAGAAAGCATGTGAATGATAATCCACACCGTCATTCCAAATCGTCTCTCCAAATATCTTACATAGCTCTAGCTCACTTACTGAACCGAACTCTTCCATGTGTTTAGCTACAGATAAAAGTTTACCTCTTATCTCCGCAGTCCATTCCGTGTTACTCAAGCAGTTGAAAGCCATAGTTTTTTGCATATTACCTAGCCAAAATGTTTCTTGTTATTAAGTTATATGAATAATCATGATAACAATTTCTTGGCGTTTGTAAATCTATTTTGTGATGAATATCTCACATACTCGCTTGCATTGGTCGGAAATTGAACTTTATTGTTGATAGTTCGCACATTAGTTTTACAACTTATTGATAAAGCTTTGATTAACGAGTTATCTGACTATTTTGGCTTGAGGGAAGCATATTTATCGGAAAAATCCAGTCGATAAAGCGATGAAACCTAGTAATGCTTTCAGTTTGGGCCATCGTTTGTCGGTTGGTTTATGTGGCGTGCTTCGTCAATCATCGTGGCTTCTTTGCGGTATTTTGAAGACAGCTGACGGAACTTTTCACTGAGTGTATGGAGATCTTGCGAGAGTGATTGTGAGCTTTGTACATGCACCTGCGCACTTTCTGTCTGTCGCGGTAGTTTTGCGTTGGTGCAATGTTTAGCGACGGCTTGCCAAGAGTGCGTTAGAGACTCCGCCCCATCTAGCTCGGTAGACACAACGTATGCCTGTTTTAATAGAACCTCAGAGACATCGTAAGCAGTATTCATATGACTATTGAGCTGTACATTAAACCTTTGTTCGTATTTTGCCCAAAGTTCAATGATCTGCTTTTTGGTGAAATGTTTGGATAACAGCGTTTGTGATTCATAGGTTGAGAGAACTTGGTTGAATTCTTTAGTGTATTGGTTGTACCGCCCTTCAAATGATAGTTGGCGGTCCAACAGTACTTGCCAGTTTTCACGGTCACAATGGTTTGCTAGCGCGACATTAGCACTCAAAGGTACACTTACAATGATAACCTTCACCCAAAAACTCATGACTTTCCTCTACTTACTGCGTTCTCTATAGAGAGTATAGATGAGCAGCAGCATGAGTTGATGTACACTTGAAAGATACCTAAAACGGAAGAGCTGGTGGATTTGATGAAAAAAGCGCTGATCGCTTTACTTGTGTTGTTAATATTGGGCGGAGGAGCGGCGTATTACTTCTTGGTCATGAATAAAGACCCAATTCCACCAGAGAAAATGGAAGAGCCAGCTGCAGAAGTTGCTCAGCAGTCAGATTCTGACCTCGCACCTATCATGGATCTTCAGCCTGAACCAGAACAGACCGAATTTTACGTTTTGGATAGAAAGCTCGAAGTGGTAGAGCAGCCTGAAATTGATGGGTTGATAACAGATTACCTCTATAAAGGTGAAAAGGTCGAAGTGTTAGAGAAACAAGGCGAATGGGCTCGTATCTCAGATTACATCGTTCTAAAAGAAGGCGGGCCACAGACTGCCGAATGGGTCTCGATGTCTGGCCTATCCAATGATGAAGTGATTATTTCCGAGAAAGAAAGCATAGAGATATTGGATTCATATTTGGTTAAATCCGACGATCTTAAGCTCCATAAAGAGACGTTCCGCAATACGGTTGCAGAGCTGATCTCGGATGGCGAATGTGACCCAAGTGATTTCGAGGAGTTAGGTGGTTGGGTGAAATCGGTGAAGTACAGTGACCGAGATGTCTATTTTATTTATTGCGGCGGACTATCGCTTGAAAATAAAATTTATTTAGATGTAAATACAAATGAAATATTTACGAAGTAAAAATCGCCCCATTTTAAGTGTTGGACGTATTAATATTCTTTAGGGTTACCGTTCATAAGTGAAATTTTTGAAATCTTACTCTATCGCAGAGTGGGCTTCTTTATTGGCACCTCATTATATTTAATCCGATATAAGCAGTATCTGGCTATTCCGTTTAAACAATGGGTCTACAGTTTTTATGGTATGAGAGTATTGTTGTCGGGATTCCGTAAAGCAGGAGCTCCGATTCTCGATAAGGAAGTTGTCGATAAAGAGACCATCGATCCAGAAGCTTCGGAAAACCAAGCTTAATGTTTTGCCTCTTACTTAACAGTAGAAATACCTTAACAGTAGAAGTAAGAAATGCCAGACAATAAAAAAGCCACTGAATTGAACTGACCCCCAATAGTTGGACACCAATTATTGGGGGTCTTTTTATGTCCAAATATAGCCGAGAGCTAAAATGTATCATTGCTAAGCAATACTTAGATGGCACGTC
>NZ_JANVFC010000021.1:0-73953 GCF_025195005.1 Vibrio sp. NC2 | reverse complement strand
AAATAAGATGCATGAAAAAAGCCAGCAACTTGCGTTACTGGCTTACTAAAATCGTCAACGTATTTTAGGACGAGACAGATTGAAGCGATTCTATTAACCCGCAGCAGCCTGCATGATGAGACCACAGATGTAAGCACCGTATGTACCGAGAGCGTAACCCAATACTGCCATTAGGATACCTACTGGCGCTAATGCTGGGTGGAATGCAGCTGCTACGATAGGAGCCGATGCTGCGCCGCCAACGTTAGCTTGGCTACCGACAGCCATGAAGAACAGTGGTGCACGGATAAGTTTCGCCATCACAATCATTAGAATGGCATGGATAGTTAGCCATGTGATACCAATGAAGAAGTAGCCTGGGTTGTCTAAGATAGCCGTCACATCCATTTGCATACCGATAGTTGCAACTAGGATGTAGATGAATGCCGAGCCCACTTTAGACGCGCCACTGTGCTCAAGGCTGCGTGTTGATTTGAAGCATGAAGCGATGAGCGCGAACGTTGTCACCATTACGATTAACCAGAAGAAACCAGATGTTAGGCTGTATTTCGCAAGTTCTGGAGCGTTGGTTGAGATCCACGGTGCAATCATGTCACTGAAAAGGTGAGCTAGGCCGGTAAGACCGAACGCAATCCCCGTGATCTTCATGAGATCGGTTGTGGTTGTTGGGCGAGCGTTCTCTTCTTGGTATTTAGAAACGGTCTCTTTTAGCTCTTCAATAGATGAAGTATCCGCTTTTAACCATGCATCAATCTTCTTCTGACGACCTGCCATGATAAGTAACACGGCCATCCAAATGTTTGCACAGATAACATCAACCGTAATCATTGCAGAGAAGAGTTGGTCATCAACCTCGAACACTTCTTTCATTGCTGCTTGGTTTGCACCGCCGCCAATCCAAGAACCAGCAACGGTTGTAAGGCCGCGCCATACGTCGCCAGATACGAGGTCAGGGTTAATTTGGTCGATGATCAAGATAGCCAGCGGACCACCGATGATAATGCCGACAGTACCGGTTAGGAACATGATGACGGCTTTTGAACCAAGGCCAAAGATTTTACGTAGGTCTGCTGAGATGATCAGTAGAACGAGTGCGCTTGGTAAAAGGTAGCGGCTTGCAACGAAGTATAACTTAGAGTTTGATGCGTCGATGATGCCTAAACTGTTCAGTAGAGAAGGAACAAAGTAACAGAGCAATAGACCCGGAACGAACGAGTAGAATTTTTTCAGTGCGCTATTTTGGCTACTTTCCGTGATAAAAACACCGCCAAGAATAACAGCCAACATGCCCATTATTACAGCATCATTAGTAATCATTATTATATCTCCTTTAAGGTGAGCGCAAAGGTCTCACTTTTTGAATTGCAGGACTATACCGATAACCGCTATTCGTTACAAATTGTAACGATAGACATGTTTTGAAATGTTTATGTTAATTTTAATGGGTTGAATTTGTGAATACAGTACGCTACTTATTTGCATGGTGAATGGTTAAGTTGGAGCTTGTGCGGCGTATTTAGATATATGCAATGTAACTCAAGCCTTAGAGGGTGGTCGCTATGAATTGAGGCGATGATTGAATGACTTAAATGAGTGCATATATAGCCATGCTTACGGTGTGGTTTATGCGAGGTTGGAATGTTTCAATAATGTAAAAAGTGAATTCACTTTTGCCATGTGGTCAGAAATTAAAAATTTTAGCTAGATCACATAAATCTTTCGGATTACGAGTTCTAGCACCCGCTACTCATGCTCATTTGACGTTTTGTAGGGGTTCAATGAAAGAAAAAGCGGCCTAAATAGCCGCTTTTGATGGTTGCCTAGTATGGTTATCTAGCGCCGTTATTTAGAGTTCTGCTTAGGACTCTTCTTCCTCAAAGCCATCAGCATAGCCTTTCGGTGGCGGTGTCCAACCTCGTTCAGAGCGAGAGTGCTTGTCTGAACGGTCTTTTTTCATATCTTCTTTCATTGCTTCTTCAAGGTGAATGAAGATTTGTCGGTAGTTGTTGTCGTAGCGCGGGTTCTCTTCTGCCTCAGACCAAGCTTGGTAGAGCTTTTCAGACTTACGGCTTTCAACACGTTGATACGTCGATTTTTGTTGTTCAACAAAGAATGGGTGATGACCCAAAGAACGCAAGGCTTCTGCACCCATTTCAAGAGCAGAATGGTAGGTCTCTGATTCCACAAAGTCTGCACCCGCTTCTCTTAAGCGGTAGCTATGACCACGGTCGAATGCACGCGCTAAGATTTTTACTTTAGGGTAGTTGTGTTTAACGTATTTGACCAATTCAACACTTGAGTCTTGGTTGTCGATAGCTACAACCAACATTGCGGCTTCTTCTATACCAGCGGTATGCAATAAGTCATGACGAGTCGCATCACCAAAGTAAGATTTGATGTTGATTGAACGTAGCAAGTCGACTTGATTAGCTTGATGATCCAAAACCACAGTATTGACGTCATTTGATACCAATAAGCGGTTAACAATCTGACCGAATCGGCCAATACCAGCAATGATCACCGTACCTTTCTCTTCGATGGTATCTTCTTCGCGATCGTTAGACTTTTGCTCGTAACGAGGAAGTATCACTTTATCAAATAGAATAAATAATCCTGGTGTTAGGAACATTGAAAGTGCAACAACCAGCGACAGTGTTTGAACAATATCGGCTGGCAGTACATGGTTTTGGGATGAGAAGCTCAGTAGGACAAAACCGAATTCACCGGCTTGCGCCAAGCTCAATGTAAACAGCCAACGGTCACTGTTTTTGATTTTGAAGATTAACGCCAACGTAAATAGCACCAAGGCTTTGAGTAGCATTACACCAAGGGTGAGGCCAATGATCAAACCAAAGTCGTTGAATAGGACATCAAAGTTGATGCCTGCACCTACGGTAATAAAGAACAAGCCAAGTAGTAGCCCTTTAAACGGGTCGATATTAGACTCAAGTTCGTGGCGGAATTCACTGTTGGCTAATACCACACCCGCAAGGAAGGTACCCAAAGCCGGTGATAGGCCGACTAGGCTCATTAGTGCAGCAATACCAATCACCAACATCAGTGCGGTTGCAGTAAAGATTTCACGCAGACCTGAGCTTGCAACAAAGCGGAACAGTGGTCGACTCAAGAAGTGCCCGCCGACAACAACAATCGCAATAGATGCCGTGATCACAAGGCCATAAGCCCAACCGGGTAGGCCCGCAACGAGACTTAACTCTTCATGGTGATCAGAAGCTGAAGCGACCGCGCTTTGTGCAGCTTCAATTAATTCTGGCAACGCTAACAGAGGAATGAACGCCAACATAGGGATGACGGCAATATCTTGGAAAAGCAGAACAGAGAAAGCGTTCTTGCCACCTTCAGTTTTGGACAACCCTTTTTCATTGAATGTTTGTAGAACAATTGCGGTTGATGACAGTGCAAAGATCAAACCGATGGTGAGTGCTATCGTCCAAGGCTGCCCAAAGAACAGAGCAATACCCATGACTATCGCGGTAGTGCCGCCAACTTGCAGACCACCAAGACCCATAAGGCGGTTTCTCATTGCCCAAAGCATCTTAGGTTCAAGTTCAAGCCCGACCAAGAACAGCATCATCACTACACCGAATTCGGCAAAGTGTTGAATGGTTGTCGTCTCTTCGCCAACTAAACCGATAATTGGGCCAATCACAACACCTGCAATCAGGTAACCAAGTACAGAGCCAAGACCAAGCCTTTTGGCGATAGGGACCGCGATGACTGCGGCAAGCAAATAGATAAATGCTTGTAGAAAATATCCTGTCATGATTTAACCTCTGCTCATCAGTTCATCAACGTAATGGTTTAGCTTTTCAGCCTTACTTGCTCTTTTAAGGTCGACTTCGCCCGTAACAAAAGCTTCTAAAAGCACTTTATAGCTGTTTACGTGATCTTGAATTCGACCTTCTTCCAACGCAGTACGTGAACCAAACAAAGCCAATGGAGCCAAGTAGTTCATACCGCACAAAGATGCCGTTTGTTCGATTGGGTGAAGCAGTTCACGTATGGTGAAGTGGTTATAGCCATCAGTTTGATAAGCATCTTTCTTGCCACCAGCGGTGATACTGCATAACAAACTTTTACCTTGCAGTTCATTACCGTCGGTGCCATAAGCAAAACCGTACTCGAGAACAAGGTCTTGCCATTCTTTAAGAATCGCGGGGGTTGAGTACCAATATAGTGGGAATTGAAAAATGATGATGTCATGGTCCAACAGGCGTTTCTGTTCACGGTCGATGTTGATCTTGAATGTTGGGTACTCAGCATAGAGGTCGACACAGGTGACGCCTTCAATACGCTTGGCTTGCTCAAATAAGGGTTTGTTAGCTTCAGAGCGATGCTGAGAAGGGTGGGCGAATAGCACCAAGACTCGATTTTTCGACATATAGCCCTCTTTGTCCATTAACGAATAATATTTATTGGAATTATAGATATACAATAATAGAAGAATGGTTGAACAACAACGAATTAGCCCATACTTATCTATTTAGATGCGTGTGTTTTTAGGTACTTAATTATATAAAACATCCGTTAATTTGAGTATTTCTGGCACAAGCCGCTGATGACTGAGTAAAACTAATTATTCACGAATAGTAAAAGCGAATATGGGCATTTTATGTCACCGTTGGTGGGTAACGTAAATAATCCAATAACCCTACATAGAACGATAATGAATAAAGGAAAAACTATGAGCATGGACTTGCGTCAACAATGTGATTTGTTGCTTTCCGGTCACTTAGAACCGACTCCAGCACAAACATTCGCTCAGATGGCTGAATGGTGTGAGACACACAATGTGAGCCATGATAGCTACGGCGATGGTGAGTTTATCGAGAGCTTCGAAAACAAAGTCGCGGAACTGCTAGGTTATGAAGCGGCTGTATTTGTGATTACCGGCACCATGAATCAACCAACAGCATTAGAAATTGCGTGCCAAGAGAAAAGAAACCCTGTAGTGGCGATGCATGAATCGAGTCATATTATGCGTCATGAACGCCAAGGGTATCAGCTCCAAAACCGTTTCAACGTACTTCCAGTCGGCAACGTATTTCGCACTTGGAATGTTGATGACTTAAAGGCGTGGCCTGATGAGATTGCAGCCGCTCTATATGAATTACCCATGCGTGAAATCGGTGGTCAATTACCAGAATGGGATGAGCTTGAAGCGATCAAGCAGTACTGCAAAGAACAATCAATTCACCTTCATTTGGATGGTGCGCGTTTGTGGGAATGCGGCGCGTATTACCAAAAACCATACAGCGAAATTGCTAAGGGTTTTGATAGTGCCTATGTTTCGCTTTATAAGGGGCTGAACGGCCTCGGTGGTTCACTGTTACTGGGTGATAAAGCCTTTGTGGCGAAAGCATCTGCGTGGATGAAGCGTCAAGGCGGCAATGTTTATCACCGAACGCCTTATGTGGTTTCAGCGGCAATGCAGTTTGATGAGCGATTAGAGTTGATGCCATCACTGTTTGAACGAACAAAACAGATCTACCAAATCTTACTCGATTATCCTCAGTTCACGGTTAACCCGCAGCAACCGCAGGTCAACATGCTTCACCTATATTTACCTGTGAGCTATGAAGACGGCATTATTGTGAGAGATAACATAGCGAAGAAACACAAGATTTGGATAGGAAACCCAGCGATCAGTGAGTTGCCAAACCAATGTAAGATTGAATGGTATGTAGGGGATAACCTACTAAATTTGCCTGATCATGAGCTGATAGACATTCTAGATTTTATTAGCGAAGAGCTGATTTGATTAACGAAGAGCTGATTTAATCACGGAAGAGTTGAGTTGATTACAGAAGAGCTGACTGAAGAAGAACTGATCTAATTGGAACTGAAATGGATACAGGAAAGGGTTCTTATATCCATTTATATAGCTAGGATGTCCGGCTCTGTTACATATACTGGTTGATGTACACGTCGACTAAGAACATGAACACTGGGACTGTGCTGAGAAGTCCGAAGAAGACGATTGGCACCCAGTTTTTCATTTTCTTTTTAGGTTGCTCAGTGTTGTTCATAAATTCGGCCTTCAATTAGTTGTTGTAGCTGTTTAGCTTTGTGGTACTAAAAATCTAAGAGCATGGTATCAAATAAAATCGATGAGCCCTATGCGGATTTGACGTTTCGTGGCGTGTATCAATCACATAAAATGTAAGTGATTCATAAACGGTTCATAAAGGTTCAACAATAATGAACCTATTAGAACAAGTATTGCCTTATTCGGCATATGAAATAAACAGTATTACAAGATTTGGAGAATACAGAATGAAAACAATAGGAAACATCATTTGGTTTCTGTTCGGTGGCGTATTTATGGGACTAGCTTGGTGGTTCTTCGGACTGCTCGCATTCCTTACCATTGTTGGTATTCCATGGGGTAGAGCGTGTTTTGTTATGGGTAACTTCTCATTCTTCCCATTTGGTCAGGAAGCGATTTCGCGTGACGAGCTGACCAATGAAATGGACATCGGTACGAGCCCGCTAGGCGTTATTGGTAACGTGATTTGGTTCTTATTTGCGGGTATCTGGCTAGCAATCGGTCACATCATGTCAGCTGTGGCGTGTTTCATTACCATCATTGGTATTCCGTTCGCGATTCAACATCTTAAGCTCGCGATTATCTCGCTGGCGCCAATCGGTAAGACAGTTGTCGATAAACGTGAAGCAGAAGCAGCGCGAGTAAGAAATTACAAAGGTTAAGATTACACTCTCAGCCTGATTAAACTGAAAAAGCACATCGTATGATGTGCTTTTTTGTGCCTCTGTTCTTATCTCTCGATGCTTATATCTCAAGCACTAACTAGGCGTTGTTGAGCTAGATACTGTTGAACTATACGTTGTTGAACTAAACATTATAGAGCTACACATTATAGAGCTAGACATTGTTAAACAGGACTTCAAGCCGAAGGGTGATGTTGGCTTCTTCGGTATGTTTCTCATGGGGTTCTCGCTCCCATTGATAGCGAGGGATGAGTTCGTAGAACAGCCACTCTTTCCATACGTTTTGTCGGTAGGTAACCGAAACCTGAGCGTATTCGTAATGATTATGAGGCTCATCTGTTGCATTAATTGTAGCGCTATATTGAAGTGCTTGGTCTTGGGCAAGGTAGTGATACAAGGTTAATCCCGTACCATAGTTCCAACCTTTGAGATCGTCGTTGTACCCTGCAAAGCTTGACCATCGAGCCAAGAAATCATCACTTAAAGAAAGATCAAAATCGACGTCAGTGATCTCGCCAGTTTCTTGTTTTTCTTGATATATCCGCTGGGTAAGTCTGAATACCACATCGGTTGTGAGAGGGTAGGTAAAACGATAGCGAGCTTCAATACGCGGTCGTAATGTCGCCTTAATATTGAAGCTGCTATAACCTTTGGCATAAGCGTCGTAACGCAGGCCTAACGCACTGTCCAATTCATCTGAATCATTCGGGAAAAAATCCAAGAACTCTTCATCGCTGACAGACTCGTAGATCAACTTTAGGCGTTTACTCACAAAAGGAAGATGCAGACGCGCCTTGAGTTTTGTTGAGTAGTCGACATCGCCACCTTCCGAGTAAATAAAATCGTTATACCAACGGACGGACGTGCCAGCTCTGGCATCTTCGGTAATGCGGTCATCAACAAAAAAACTGTCAAACCACAGAGCGGGTTGGCAAAATTTACTGTTCAGGAAATGGTAAGCTTTTTCGACAGGGGCGTCTTCTAACGGCTGACTGTGGCACTCATTTTGCTCCTCTGCTTGAGCGGAGTAAGCAAGAAGTGATGCTAATAATGAGGTGCTAGCTTTCTTACGACTCAATGGAACCTGTTTGTCATTCTATATATCAATAGTTTAACTATAACTAAGCGATTGCAACAATGCGACTTTTTCGTGATTAGTGATTAGTGATTAGTGATTAGTGATTAGTGATTAGTGATTAGCGGCTAGTGGAGAAGGAAAATATTTGAAAGGCATCGGACAGAAAAAAGAAAACGGGCTCAGAGGTGAGCCCGTTTGTGTTAGCTATAAGAAGTGACTTGTATCTAGATTACATTGCCGCTTCGAAGATTGCTGAGATCTCTTCGTGTGTCGCTTGTTTAGGGTTAGTGAAACCACAAGCATCTTTCAGTGCATTGTCAGACAGCGTTGGGATGTCTTCTAGCTTCGCACCAAGTTGCGCGATACCTGTTGGGATGTTCACGTCGTTTGCAAGTTGAACAATCGCGTTGATCGCCGCTTCTGCGCCTTGTTCTGCAGTCATGCCTTCAACATTCACACCCATTGCTTTTGCAACATCACGTAGACGCTCAGGACAAACTTGTGCGTTGTAGCGTTGAACGTGTGGAAGCAAGATAGCGTTACATACACCGTGTGGAAGGTCGTAGAAACCGCCTAGTTGGTGCGCCATTGCGTGAACGTAACCTAGTGAAGCGTTGTTGAAAGCCATACCCGCCATAAACTGCGCGTAAGCCATTTGCTCACGAGCTTCAATGTCTTCGCCGTGCGCTACCGCTGTTCTTAGGTGTGCTTGCACAAGCTCGATTGCTTTAATTGCTACAGCGTCTGTAATTGGCGTTGCTGCGATAGAAACATAAGCTTCGATTGCGTGCGTTAACGCGTCCATGCCTGTTGCAGCAGTTAGTGATGCAGGTTTAGCAAGCATCAACTCAGGATCGTTTACTGAGATTAGTGGTGTTGTGTGCTTATCCACAATAGCCATCTTGATGTGGCGAGCTTCATCAGTAATGATGCAGAAGCGCGTCATTTCAGATGCAGTACCAGCCGTGGTGTTAATAGCAATCAGTGGCATCATTGGCTTTTCAGATTGGTCTACGCCTTCGTAATCAGCAATCTTGCCGCCGTTAGAAGCAACCAGAGCGATACCTTTTGCACAGTCATGTGGAGAACCGCCACCTAGAGAAACAACAAAATCACAATTGTTGTCAGTCAGCAATTCAAGGCCATCATTCACGTTAGTAATGGTTGGGTTTGGTTGAGTACCGTCGAATATAACTGCGTCTACGCCACGCTGGCTAAGAAGATCTTGTACCTGCTTAACTACGCCAATTTGATTCAGGATCTTATCAGTAACGACCAGACCTTTTTTGAATCCTTGAGACTGAATGCTATCAGCAGCATCTTTCAAACAGCCAGTACCCATGAAGTTGATTGTAGGGATGTAAAATGCAGTAGACATTGGAAAACTCCGTTAATTATGATTTTTAATTTCCTACATGTTGTCGGCATTCAAGTGGTTGACCATTGATCTGGAACAACTTTGATTCCGAACTACCACTTTGTGGCTAGTCGTTGTGATAGGGCTCATATAGCAATCGTTTTCATGGATTTTGGCTGTGTTCTTTGTCAGTAATGGATAGTGATAAATTGATTCAACTAAGGGCAAAATGGTGCTCTATAACAATGAAAAGTAAGCTTTTTCATTGAAAGCTGATCTAGTTAGGCTTGTGTCGACTTTTTATCTGAGTCATCACTGCATTCAATTTGAGGTTCTTGTGACTCTTCAGAATCAAGCGTGCCTTCTGGCTCCTCGTCATAGTATTTGACAAGAAAAGGGGTGAGCATGACAGACGACGGTAAAAAGTGCTTCATAGTACCTCCCGGTACCTAAGTGTATTTCTTGTATGGTATTGGTTTAATATGTGGCAAAATTTGCGATACATCATGACTTGTGGCTTGTTTTCTATAAATTATTAGATTTATATACAGGCTCACAAAATTGAGGGTAAAGTGATGCTCCGCCCTTTTAGGCAACGATAAAAACAACGATAAAAACAGTGCATGCACTGCTCAACAGCGCGAATAATAGGAAATAAAATGAAGTACGATTGGATATTCTTTGATGCAGATGAAACTTTGTTCCATTTTGATGCTTATCAAGGAATGAAGCTGATGTTTTCTCGCTTTGGTGTGGATTTCAGCGAGCAAGATTATTCGGCTTATCAAAAGGTTAACTTACCACTTTGGGTCGATTACCAAGATGGTCGCATTACTGCAGACCAACTGAAACATACGCGCTTCGAAAGCTGGGCTGAAAAGCTTGAAACAACAACCGCTGCTTTAAACAGTGCATTTTTAACTGCGATGGCGGATATCTGTTCTTTGTTACCGGGTGCGCAAGAGTTGATGGAGTCTTTAAAAGGCAAAGTGAACATGGGCATCATTACTAACGGTTTTACAGAGCTTCAATCTATCCGTTTAGAGCGTACAGGAATGACGGATTACTTTGATCACGTGATTATTTCTGAAGAGGTTGGGGTCGCCAAACCGGATGCCGAGATTTTTGATTATGCGCATAAGCTGGTTGGATTGCCATCGAAACAAAGAATATTGATGGTCGGGGATAACCCACATTCAGATATTCTAGGCGGACTCGATTTTGGCATTGAAACTTGCTGGTTAAACAGTCAAGAAAAGACAACACCAGCTGGCATCAACCCTCACTATCAAGTGAAGTCTTTGGCTGACTTACAAGCTCTACTGTTGGCTTAGTTAATAGTTAATAGTTAATAGTTAATAGTTAACAACTGACTGCTACTAGCGAGTACGCAATCATAATCGGTTGATTTCGTTAATTGACCAATGCTTTGCAAATTGATTGATGATTCGTAGATTCGTAAGTTGATTGATGCTTCGTTAATTGATTGGTGCTTTGAAAATTGATAGATGCTT
Source organism: Vibrio sp. NC2 (assembly GCF_025195005.1). Taxonomy (NCBI): domain Bacteria; kingdom Pseudomonadati; phylum Pseudomonadota; class Gammaproteobacteria; order Vibrionales; family Vibrionaceae; genus Vibrio; species Vibrio sp. NC2. The sequence continues at coordinate 63,251 of NZ_JANVFC010000021.1, read as the reverse complement.
TGTAAACAAAGTGTTGATGGCCGAGTACGAATATGTACTCGGCTAATTATTTTGAACTTGGTTTAACCATAGAGTGACCATCAAAACAGATAAAGGAAGAGGCGTGCTGAAATCTCATCGTTATAGCTGCTACGGTATTATCGCCATTTTACTATGGAGCTGCTTGATTGCTCTGTCTCGTAGTGTCTCAGAACAGCTAGGTCCAATTGGTGGTGCTGCCAGCCTTTACACGGTGAGTGCACTGTTGTTGGTCTGTGTTATGGGTTTACCAAAGTTGTCACGCTTTTCTAAGTCTTACTTGCTGATTGGCGGCGCCTTGTTCGTTTGTTATGAGATTTTCCTGGCTCTGGCTTTGGGAATGGCGAACAGCCGACATCAAGCGATAGAGATGGCAGTAATCAACTATCTATGGCCGGCACTGACGGTGTTGTTTGCGGTGTTGCTGAGCGACAAGAAGATTAACTGGTTGGTTTATCCAAGTATCTTTTTGGCATTCTTCGGTGTGGCTTGGAGCATCAGTGGTGGCCAAGGTCTATCTGTTGATCAAATTGCTGCCAACATTGCGACTAACCCTAAAACCTATTCTATGGCGTTTTTTGGTGCGATTATTTGGGCCGTTTACTGCAACTACACCCAGCGCGTTGCTAAAGGACAGAATGCGATTGTGCTTTTCTTTATCGCTACGGCGATCACTCTGTGGATCAAATACGCATTGAGTGATGAAACAGGCATGGTTATGACAACGAGTGCGGCGATTGATTTAGCGTTAGCTGGCGCTTGTATGGGCGCAGGTTATGCACTTTGGAATACGGCAATTCTGGGTGGCAATATGGTATTTCTTGCGACCATGTCGTACTTTACGCCAATCTTCGCAACCGTACTCTCTTCGTTGATTTTAGGCTTGTCGTTGACCATGACATTTTGGCAGGGCGTTTGTATGGTAACCGTTGGTTCACTGGCTTGCTGGTGGGTAACAAGAGAAAAGCCGACGGCAAAGGCGTCGGCTTCTAAAAAGGTTCAATCTCACTCTTAATCTGAGTTTATGTTCTCGGGTGAGGAGTGTCCTCGCTTGCTGTGGAAAACTTAACTCGCAACATTGAGATTCAATTGAAGCTCATAAGGCATCTTAGATAGGCGTCGCTTAAGCTGGCGGCGCGTTCGTTCAATATCATCGACCGCAATGGCTTGTTGGTCGTTAGTATGAATATCAACGTTAATTCTTAGTTCTGGGCCAACCTTAGTCACACCCATCAGCTCCAAATCTTGATCCGCTTCTTTGTCTACCGCGACAACGTTCTTATCTACCGCGTCACAAATATCTTTGTTTGCCGACATCATAAGCAGTTCGCGCATTGCTTCACGTAACATGTCGAAAGGCACTTTGATGAAGTAGAAAGACATCAGCAACATCATCATTGGGTCGGCATACACCGCGTATTCTGCAAGTGGAGAAAAGGTAATTAACCAAGCTGCTACGAAACCAGCCGTTACTGCCACACTCAGTAGCGTATCCATCTGCCACTGCTTAGACTCTGCTTGAATCAGACCTGAAGAAATACGCTTGCTCTTGTTAGCGATGTACCACCAAGCATAACCACAACCCAACACGTTGAAAATACCAAACAGAGTCGCGATAGAAGCATCAACTTCACGACCACCCGTCATCAGCGCACCAATCGCAGAGTAAAGTGAATAGCTAACCACTAGCAGAATCACAATTGCTTTAATCGCAATCACAATTGGTTCAATGATGGCTCGACCAAACGGGAACTCCCTATCTGATGGGCGATTAATGTATTTCGATGCAGCTAGTGACAATAAAGTTAGCAGTAAGCTGATAAGAGAATAGACACCGTCAAATACTATGACCAGAGAGCCAACGAGAAGACCCAACACCAATCCGCCAACTGCGAAGCCTGATGCTAAAAGGGCTGAGAACAATAGTACTCGATTTTCGTTTTGGCTTTTCCTGTCACACATAAAATTTTCCAGATGTTTTTGATAACTTCATTGTTCTAATATTGAGCTGACTTTACAAACTTTATCTGATGATGTTTATATGTCAGTAACTCGTTTTATATTCAAGCTGTTATTATTCAATCACTTATTGGCAGATTTCGGTGTCAGTAAAATTGACGTTGAGTGTTTCTTGGGGATGGTGTGCAACTGAAATAGGATCGTTTATGATTAATAAAACACATTAGTCGCTAGGGGCTCATTGATTTCCTAGACTCTGCTGAGACTGAGACTGAGACTGAGACTGAGACTGAGACTGAGACTGAGAGCACGGATTGGAATGGACAAGGAATGGATCAATATGAAGTTTGACGATATCAGTGATAACGAATTGTGGGTGATTGCTAACCCGATCATGGATAACTTGATGGACGGTTCAACTAAGGTTGATCATGCGCAACACTGTCGAGACTTTACCCAAAGGATGAAAGACATTGTTACGCCGGAATATTTAGAAAAGGTATGTCACCATTATCAACACAGCAATGGCTTTTTTGCTGAACGAAAGCAGGTCGCACTATTTAGACGCTCAGATTCTATCGCCTTTGTGTGGAAGCAAGCGTATACCATTGCGAAAGGCGAGTTTGTGGCTGAAATGGTGTTGGTTGAAGAAGACGGACGCTATTTAGTTGATCATGTGATGGTCTTTTAAAGAGAGGGCTTTCTATTTGTTAGATGATTTTAAGTGTCGAGATAGAACATTATCTGACACTTTAAAAATCAAACAAGTAATCGCTGATCTGATCCGCTAACCAATTCATACCAGGGTGTTCTGCCATACCTGCCGCGGTAAACATACAGTAGTCTTCTTGTGTTAAGCCGTACGTGTGCTTGATCACCGCTAGCTCTTGTTCACGCAATAAATGGCGAATCAATGGCTCTGGCATTACGCCCCACGCCTCTTCACGTAAAATTGTATCCAACATGAAATCGAAGCTAGAGAAGCCAATGTAACGGCGAGAGAAGGGCTCAAGCTCAGGATTATCCTTCTCATTGAGATAAACCATGGTCGCTTGCATCGAATTTCTCAATACTTCATCCGATACTCGTCGCATCGCACTCAGATCATGTCCTTTCTTACACACAGACATCATTCGAATCTTACCAAGTGGATTGTAGATAATTCTTGGGTCATCGACACGTTCGTAATCGACGCCAAATGCGAAGTCGACTTGCTGAGTTTCAACCAAGTTAGCTAAGTCGCCGCTTGACGCGAGAACAAAGTTGAATGAGGTAGAAGGGTACTTGTTATTCAAGGCGTGAGATAAATCCTGCCACATTCCATCGGGTAGGGAGTCATCTCGTGCGATCCAAATTTCCGCGTTAAATTCACCTGAAACATGCAAGCAGGTCTGTTTAATACGCGCTGCTGTCACCAATAAGCCTTCGCAATCTTTGTAAATGGCTTTGCCCGCTTCAGAAAGTTCAACGTGGTTTCCGCTGCGTACGAACAGCTCGACATCTAACTCTTTTTCCAAGGCTTTAATCGACATGCTGAGTTTGGTTCGGTTGCATTCTAGCTGGCGTGCAGCTTCAGACACTGATCCTAAATCAGCAACAGAACAAAAGGCTTGGACTTGAGAAAGGTTCATTTCATTTCCATATTGAGCGGGGGTCGGTGCATATTATCTGAATATTGTGCTGACTATCTTAGAAATAGTCCATCTTTGCATGATAACTCTATGACGAATTGACTAATTTGGTTTATTCTGGGGAAGTTCCGAACCTACAAGAAGTAAAGATGGAGGCCATGATGGCGAAACAATGGGACGAGTACGCCGTTGATTGGGATAAAGATCCCGCGACCGCAGTATTCGCACAGTCCGTATTTGACCAGTTAACACCGCTCGTTGATTTAAACGGAACCCGTGTCCTTGATTTTGGTTGTGGTACAGGACTACTCAGCCAGAAAATATCTCCTTTAGCAAAAGAGATCATCGCACTTGATATCTCTGAAGGGATGATTGAAGAGTTAGATAAGAAAGAGTTACCCAACGTTGAACCGGTGGTTGATCTTTTATCGCGCGGGCTTGCAGCGCAGCATCCAGCATTCAGAAACCAGTTTGACCTAGTGGTAGCCTCTTCGGTGTGTGGTTTTATCCCGAACCTACAAGACACAGTCAGTCTGATTTACACGCTGCTTGAAAACGACGGCACGTTTGTACACTGGGATTGGTACTTAGAGAATGACAGCGAAGATTACGGTGTAAGCCAACAGCGCTCAGAGAATGTATTGAGTGCAGCTGGCTTTGCAGTGGTTGAAGTATCAACGCCGTTCTCGATCAACACTCCACAAGGAGAGTTAAAGGTATTGATGGGTGTTGGACGCAAACAAGTGCTTCCTCATCTGTAATCCTGTGTATGCCTAGAGCTAGCCTCGGTAATGCTCATCTAAAATAACGAAACCCACATCAACGATCTTAAGGTCAGTTATGTGGGTTTTCTATTTTTAGTCGTTTGTGTTTCAAACAGGCGAGTCAGTGAGTGCTTTCAATATCTTCAATATCTTTACTATTACTATTACTATTACTATTACTATTACTATTACTATTACTATTACTATCACTATCAACGCCAACACTGGCTTCTTTCATAGATAAGCTAATTTAAGGCAATTAACAAATCACTCATTTCCATTTTGGAAATATAGTCTTGCATACATTTCATTAGTGGAAATGTAACAGTGAGATATAAAATAAGCCCATAATAATATTAAGGGTTTCATCATGAGCCACCAATCTGCTTCTCCACAACTTTCAGAGCAACAACAACGCTTTAGCAATATCATTTCAGATGCCCACCTGTCTCCAAAGCAGAAGTCGAGTTATCTTGCCTTAGAAGCTGAAGCAAGCTTGCCGTATATGCCGGTAAGCAACGAAGTAGAGCAAGCCCTACAGCAAGGTGTGCTATGTGACATGTTTGAAGGGCATGCACCATTTAAGCCGCGCTATGTACTTCCAGACTATTCTAAATACTTACATCAAGGCTCAAAGTATTTAGAGCTTAGCGCGGCAACTAATTTCGATGAAGCATTGAACATGCTTACCATCCTTTACCACCATGTTCCGTCTGTGACATCAATTCCGGTATACCTAGGTCAGTTGGATGATGTACTGATGCCATTTGTTGGCGACTTGACGGATGAGCAGGTATATCAAAAGCTTAAGTTGTTCTGGATTATGCTGGACCGCACACTGCCAGATGCCTTTATGCATGTGAATATCGGCCCGACCGACAACATTGTGTGTCGTACGATTTTGCGCGTAGACGCTGAACTGAAGCAGATCGCACCAAACCTAACCTTTATGTACGACCCTGCTGTGACACCTGATGATCTACTTCGTCATGCGGCAAGCAATATCTGCGAGTGCAGTAAACCTCATATCGCAAACTATCCAGCGCATGCCGAGGCTTACGGCGACAAGCGTTTTGGTATTGTGAGCTGCTATAACTCTTTGCCTTTAGCGGGTGGTTCAAACACCTTGGTGCGTATGAACCTCAAGCAAGTGGCGTTGAAGTCTGAGGACAGTGCTGATTTCTTACAACAAGTATTGCCGAATTACAGTGGCATCATGGTTGAATTGATGAACGCTCGTAGCCGCTTCTTGCATGAAGAGTCTAACTTTTTTGACGGCTTCCTGACCAAAGAAGGCCTTATCGAAGAAGACCGTTTTGCGCCAATGTTTGGTATTTATGGCATGGCGGAAGCAGTCAACATCTTGATGGAGAAAGAGGGCCAAGCAGGGCGCTATGGTCACGATGAACAGGCGAATCAACTTGGTCTCCGCATTTCGGAAGAGCTGGCTGAGATCGTTGAAAGCTCTGAAGTGAAATATGGGCTGGAAGGTAAAGCTCTGCTGCACGCTCAAGGCGGTATTAGTTTAGATGAAGATGTGACTCCGGGTGTCCGTATTCCTTATGGCACCGAACCGGATCCAGTCTCTTACGTTCGTGCTACCGCGGGTCACCATAAGTTCTACACCTCGGGTATCAGTGACATTCTAACCATCGATGAAACAGTGAAATCAAACCCTGAAGCGATGTTTAACCTGTGTAAAGGCGCGATTCAGGCGGGTTACCGTGAGTTCACGGCTAACGTTGCATCAAACGATTTGGTTCGTGTGACGGGTTACATGGTCAAACTGTCTGATATTGCGAAATACGATGAGCAAGGCTCACGTACTAATACCACCTTCTTAGGTGCTGAAGCCGCGAAGAACACGGGTATATTAGAGCGTAAACCACGTGTAGCGAGCTTAGAGATGTCGCCGACATACGAATAGCTTTAACGTGCGTGCGTTATGTGTGTGATGCGTTTCGACTACGAACAATGTGAATTATGAAAATTTCTGATCTAACAACTCAAATGGCTAGGGTTAAAAATAATAAGACAGAAAAACAAGCGAAGGTCAGCCGTGTGCTGACCTTTTCTTGTGTTGATGGCCCGGGAAACCGCTTGGTGCTGTTTCTTCAGGGCTGCAACTTTGACTGCATTACTTGTCACAACCCACACACAATCAATCACTGTAACCATTGTGGAGATTGCGTTAGTGGCTGTCCAAGCAGTGCTTTAAGCATGATTGATGGCAAAGTGAAATGGGACCCAGCAGCCTGTACCAATTGCGATCAGTGCATTGATGTCTGCGATCATAAGTCGAGCCCGAAAATCACCACAATGGCAGTCTCTGAGGTGCTTGAACTCGTCAGGCATAACCAATTTTTCTTAAGCGGAATCACTATCTCAGGTGGAGAGGCGACCATGCAGTTGCCGTTTATCATTGAGCTATTTCAAGCGATTAAAAGTGATCCGCAGCTAGCGCACCTTACGTGCTTTATTGATAGTAATGGTTCGCTGCCACTGCAAGGCTGGGACAAGGTGTTGCCTTATCTTGATGGCGCGATGATTGACCTAAAATCATGGCAATCGGAAACACATCAATGGTTAGTGGGCAGAGGAAATCATCGGGTGTTTGAAACCATCAATTATCTTGCAGGCAAAGGAAAGCTGCATGAAGTTAGGTTGCTGCATATTCCGAATAAAAGCGATCTTGAAGATGAAGTTGAACAAGTGGGGCGATACTTGAAGGTGCTACCAAGTGATGTTCGTATTCGGCTGAATGCGTTTCAACATCATGGTGTGATTGGTGAAGCGTTAGATTGGCCTAAATGCACCGAACAACAGATGCAGAGCTTTCACGACAAGCTTTACACGATCGTTCAAAGGCCAATGCAAACCCCAGAAGTTTATAGCTAGTCTTTACGTTTGTGGTGTTTAAACAGACCATCAAGCTTCTAAGAACGTTAAGTTTCTAAAGATATTAAGCTTCTAGAAATAGGTCACACAACCATTTGATCGCTTGATCATTCATGTTGGGCTTGTTCCATACCAAGCTATACGCCACCTTACCGTAATCAAAAGGCAAGGGCTTGCTCACTAAGCCCTGAGCTTGCTTAGCATGTTCAGCCCAGTGTTTAGAGCAAGTGAACAGGAAAGGCGTATGGTGACACAGTACAGCCGCTGCACCGAAGTCCGCGACCGATATTGCCATATCTCTTGGCTTATGACATTGAACTAAGTTTTGCTCAAAGTAAGGCTGAGACAGTTCGTTATCTAAAATCCCAATGTGCTTGTAATCTAAGTAGCCTTCTACCGTCAGTTCTTGCTGAGCAAGAGGGTGGTCTGCGCCCATCAAACAAACCATTTCGTCTGGAAGAATCGTTTCCCAAACCAGTTCCTTATTATCGGTCGGTGGCTGGGAAATATCATGGGGCAATAAGATTAAGTTGATCTTACCGCTGAGCAAAGCATCAAAACCAAGCTGTTGCTTCGAATAGATGTTGAGTTTGGCTTTTGGTGCGAGTTCAGTGGTAATTTTGCTGAGCTTTGACGCGAATACTTCAAAGGTACTTTCGCGCATCGAAAGTGAAAAGCTGCCTTGGTATTCTTGAGGGGTAAAACTCTTCTGATGAAGCAGTCCGTTCATGCTTGAAAGAATCGCGTGAACAGTCGGAGCTACCTGCAAGGCAAATGGCGTCGGGATAAGCTTGGTGCCATCTCGATAGAACAGTTCGTCATTAAGAATGTCACGCAGTTGAGACAAGGTTTTGCTCACACTCGAAGGGCTTACACAAAGTTGTTCTGAGGTTTGAGTAACGCTGTGGGTGTTCAGCATAATATGAAGCGCAGTGAGGTGCTTAAGGCTCACTCTAGATAAGTGTAAGTAATCCATTTATGACTCATACATTGAGAATGGCTTGATATTTGGCGCAAAACACAAAACAACAAGCCAATCTGACAAAGGTTATTAACGAGCTAGTTTATGGTGCGCTCGTGAAAAGTGGCCAGCACAAAACGCACCGACAATCGACAGTTCACCCGCCAAACATAGCGCAGCACAAACTTCAGCGAGTGCTTGTGATTTACCGTTGCCATGAAGCCCAAGCAAGTCCAAACATGCTTTTTGACTTGGCAAGCCGGTACCACCGCCAACAGTCCCTAGCATTAAGTTAGGTAGTGTGACGCTCGCGTATAAACCACCTTCTTTATTGAGTTCCATGCGAGTCATACCAATCGCTGATTCAGCAACGCAGGCTGCGTCTTGTCCGCAAGCAATGTAGAGCGCAGCAAGTGCATTTGCATAGTGAGCATTAATACCAATCGTACCGCTCAAAGCACCACCGACTGTGGTCATTTGTCCGAACTGCACCATTTTCTCTGGTGTAGTGTGGAGGTACTTAGCGACAAGCTCGGCAGAGATATTAACCTCGGCTGTGACCTTTTTACCACGAACGCTGCGTAAGGTTTGAGTATTGGCTTTTTTATCGCCTGACAAGTTGCCATCTAGGAAAGCATGATCGGGCTTAACCGGCGTATTTTCTATGATGTACTCAAAGACTGCATTGGTGGCGATGGTCACCATGTTCTGGCCAGAAGCGTCCCCGGTTAGAAACTCAAACACCAAATAAACATGGTTACCTTCGATGTTGATATTGATGTCGGTCAGCTTGCCGTGTGATGTTGTTGATTCAGCCAAGGTTTTAAATTGGTCATACTGGGTCACAGCCCAAGCCACAAACTGTCCGGCTTCAACTAATCCTTGGAATGCGAAACCAGGAGTACGTGTGACACCTTCATTGAGCAACATTGCACTTGCGCCACCACAGGCCGTAATCAGCTTAGAACCACGATTGTAAGACGCAACAAGCGCTGCTTCTGTAGTTGCGAGTGGGACGAGATAATCGCCCGTAGCAAATAGGCCATTGACTCTTAAAGGGCCAGATATTCCCACAGGGACTTTAACGGTGCCAATAAAGTGCTCAATGTTTTTCTCATAAGCTTGGATCTGACTTTGTGTATGAGGGTCGAGGAGCTCTTGTTGAGAATCTGAATTGTCGAGCGCTGTCCAGCGACGTGCTAGATTTTTTTCTGTCAGATAGGGGCTAGGAGTCAGCTTATTTACTGGCTTTTCAAAATGAGGCTGAAGCTTTTTTTCTAATGCGTCTGCGGAGATGTCGCCTCCTAAAATAGAAACATAGTCACGGCGATGCAGATTTAGTTTTGGCATAAATAGTATGAAGTAAAGTTTGTGCAGCAAAATTGGTTTGCGCTGATTCTACCGAGTAATAAACCAGAAACAAGCGCCTGATATAATGAGTTACAGTTTGTATGGGTTTAGCAGCAATTTGTTCGCCTAAGCAAGACAACTTCGTCAAAAAATGCTCACTATGAGATTGAACTAGATATGGATATCGAGAAGGCTGCCGATGGCTTCGTTTTGACGATCAATCACACTCGCACCAACGCGGTTATAACTTGCGCTTTGAGTCAGTTTGATGAGTGCATCCGTTGAGGATGAAGATGGTTCCGGTTCTTTTTCTTTAAACGAAATGGATTGTTCAGGTTCTATTTGGTTAAAGCTGAAATCGCTGGTTTGGAAAGCGTCATCGGATTCTAGAGAGTGTTTGGAGGCTTGGTTGAGCTCGATTGCGGCTTCTTCAGCCATGTTGGTTGACTGCTGAATAATGGCGTAACCAGATTGAATACCAGATATCGACATAGCAGAACCTTTTATTGACGTATTGAATGAGTCTAGGCGGACGATATTTTGAGCGCAATGGTGAACTGGTGAAATTTACGGTGAAACGGTGAACTTAAGCTAAAATAGTGACGTCTGTCTATTAATTAAACAGGTCATTCAGTGCGTTTAACTCTTCATCAGTCAGCAGAGAAGGCTGGTCCGTTTCAAGGTTGCCGTCGATTTCACCTTGAAGTGCTTTCAATTGCTGTGGGCTAAGAAGCTGTATTTGCTGCTTAAATACTTCAAATTGCTGTGTATTCATAATGTGACCTTTGTTCAAATCCATATGCTCTATAGAGCATAGCCTACTGATTCAGGAAATCAAACAAGATTAAGTGAATATTAAATGAAGTTTGAAGTTTCCTAAAACTAAGACAACTATAAATTTCTGTGGTCGTTTTTTGTCCGAGAAATGTTAGGCAAAGTTATGGTTGGGTCAATCAAAGTCAGAGAATTCCTACAATGTAAAAAACCCCGCATCCCTTGTGGTGCAAGGGTAGGCAAGTAATTGCTCTACCCAATTGGGGGTATAGATAGAGCAATGTACAAAAATATTTAATGATCAAAAGGTGAGCGGTTGGCGGTATCTTTTTGTTTTTACAGTATTTTGTTTGTTGCTCAAGAAGCTTCTGTTTCAAACGGCTTATCTATCTTTACCTTAACCGCAAACTTGGTCGCTAAAGTATGCAATTCTGGAAGCATTCGATAGATCAAATGCAGCTGTTGTAGAACCATTCTGACAGAACTCTCGTCCTCTTCTCGCCACTCACTCAGACGTTTATCCAGTTCAGGGTCGTAAGCGTTTTTTACTTCACACTGTTCTTGGTGGGAGTAGAGTTGATCATTTAGAGCGTCGAGATGTTCGTGTATTACTCTGTGTGCATCTAACACCAGTTTGTGTGTTGCTTCATCATCGATACGTGTTCTGTGAGCACCTAAAGCAGAGATATAACTGAGTAGTGCATGATTAAGTGTTAGGAATCGAAAACTCTCATCTTCAGAGGTGCGGTACTTGCCCGGTTCAACCAGCATGCTACTGATGGCCGCAGTCAGGTTGGCATCGTTATTGTGTGCGCTGCGGCGCGCAATACGGTAATTAAGGGTGTCTTTTTTACCTACGCGATACTGGCCAATGATCTGAGCGAGATAGTTCTTATTGGAATCGAGCGCATCTGCCATTACTTTGTGCAATCGCTTTGATTGCCAATCAGGCAACACGTAAATGACAGCAAGTACGGCGAGGGCACAACCAATAAAGGTATCCGCTAGTCTTGGCAATACCACCGCGTAGCCTTCCCCTAATTGGTTAAAGCAGAAGAGTACAAGCAGCGTTATAAAGCCGGTCGCAAATCCGTAGTTATTGATTCTGAATGCAAAGAACATCACGCCACTGACCACAATGAAAACTAACTGGCTTTCTTGAGACGGGAAGAAGGTCAGTAGTGGTACGCCAATCAACAAGCCTGCGACGGTGCCAATGACACGAGCCGTCAGCTTTTGTCGTGTTGCACTGTAGTTTGGCTGGCATACAAACAGCGTCGTCAGCAAAATCCAATAGCCACGCTCTATGTCAAAACCTTGAATGATCCCGTAGCCGAGCGTCAATGTGATTGCCATACGAATCGCATGACGAAACAGCATCGAGTCGGTATTCAGGTTAGCTTTGATCTTGTGCCACATTGCCGTCAAAGTATGAGGGTTGGTATCGTCCAATACGTCTTCTTCCAACTTTTCCGCATCCGGGTTACTGATATTCGAGAGCTGCTTTTCGACCGTAGCTAGGTTATTGAATAAGTAATCCAACTGGTTGAGTAGTGATTTCCACTCGGGCTTGTTCTGTTGGTTAAGATGGTTAAGCGAAGACATTAACTCATCAAGTGCTAATACAGACTTATCGCCATGTTGGTATTCAGCTCCGACTTTCAATGAGCTCGCCACTTCTTTACAGGCTGTGGCTTGGGCTTCTAGTAGATACTTGAATCGAAATAACACATCAGAGCGTTCAAAGTGCTTTGCCAGCTCTTGATAGCGGTAGTGGGTAGAGCTCACGCGCTCATGAATGTCTTGTGCGATGAAATAGGTATTTAGGAATCGGTCACTCGGACCATCAATGTGCCCGCGCTTAGATCGGTTAAGCAGTGTTGCTTTACACATGTTGAGTGCATTAACGGTACTGGCGTTTAACTTAGCTTCAATAATGCGATGTGGCTGAGGGATAAGGTCAGATACAGGGTAGAAAAGTTCCGCTTTTGATCCGATGTAATTGCCGATTTGATCGAATACCGTCGCTAGGTTTTGTTGTACGGGCTGCATCGGCCAGACAATCTGCCAAATCATCGACATGAAGTAGTACCAAGCGGCGCCGGTTAAAAGTAGAAGCGGTTGAAACCAAAGGTTGGTGCTCTCATGGGCACCGAGCATGGTATAGATAGCAACAAGCAGAGAGCCAAACGCGATACTGGCGTATTTAGGGCCAATTGCACCGAGTATAATAAAAGAGAAGGTTGAAACGAAAAGCCCTATCGCGAACAGCCAAGGTGTATCGAACAGGATCTCGATAGAGAAAGCGGCTACAGCGAAACAGATAAAGGTTAGCGTGAGTGCTTTCAAACGCCCGGTAAAGCTGTCATCACTTTCAGCAAGAGCCGCAGCAATAACACCTAAGATCAAAGGTGTGATGAGTGTGTTTTGTCCATAATACCAAGCAGGAACCACAACACCGAGTAGAGTGATGAGAATTAATACGCTGTAATTTATGGTTTTATTCGCCCAATAGAGGCGCAATTTGGCTGAGAAGTCCACAGTCGCTCACTTGACACACTAAAACCATAATCCTAACAGAAATCAAGCACAAGAATTTGATACTTCTCCATAATTGCCCCTAGATGGTCATGAAAGCATCGATAAGATGTGAGACATTATTAATTCTCACAGCATCATGATATAAATTCAATATTCCCAATTAGAGAGCACACTCCAATGCAGCTAAGCGCTAACAAGACTGCACAGTTTTTTATTCAAAATGAATATCATCAAGTCGAACTTGATGGTCCACGCCTGCTGTTATCTTCAGTAGGCAGTGAAGAGCGAATCCCGTTTACTATTTGGAGTGGCAAGATCGCGATAAAACGCGGATTGTTTTGGGGATCGTTACAGTTCTTTGCTAATCAACAAGATGGCAAACAGCGAAGCTGGTTAGTACAAGGCCTACCTTGGGAACAATGCCGTCAATTTGCACGCGCATCGGTTGCTGCTTATCAGAAGTGGCATGATACACAATGTGAACAATTGGCTGAACACGTTCCTCAATGGGAAGCTGAATTGACACGTCTTGAGCAACTTCCTGCTTTCCTAGCGCATTCTAAAGTTAAGACTTGGGTCGACATGGTTAACTCAAGTTTAGAAAACATGACGATGACTTTAGAAGAAGCGGCGCAGCGTATGCCAAACCGCATTGCTCGAATGCAACCATGGTTGTCTGAGACGGAAATTAAGCAAGCTGAAAGAAATCAGCAGTGGTTAGAAACAGAAAGACAAAACTGGGAAGTATTGTTTGCTCAATGTGAATCGTCACCACTCAATTTATCTCAACAATATGCGGTCTTGATGAATGATGATCACAACCTTATTTTAGCGGGCGCTGGCTCGGGTAAAACCAGTGTTCTTACAGCTCGCGTCGTGTATTTACTGCAAAGCCATCAAGCTCAAGCTGAAGAGTTGTTATTGCTCGCATTTGGTCGCGAAGCAGCGGAAGAGATGAAACAGCGCCTTAACAGCAAAATTGGTTTATCAGCAGAGAAGGTGCAAGTGAGTACTTTCCACCAGTTGGGTTTAAAGATCCTTAATCAAGTTGAACCTGAACGTGTGGTTATCTCTCCGTTAGCGCTCGATGACAATCAACGCCAAGCATGGTGCATTGATTGGTTGAAAAAGCACTGGATGACGCCGACTAACTTCAAACGCTGGCAAAAGCACCTGTCTAAATGGCCAATCGCTTATTTAACAGGTGATGACGAACTTGGTAGCCATGTTTCAAACCTCAAGTTGATTGGTTGGCTTGAAAAGCAGCTTGAGCAGTTGAATGCATCGGGTTTATCGAAGAAGGAAGTGCAACAGCAGTTGATTGATCACAGAGACTACACGCGTCTCAACAGCGAGCTTTCACTGTGTTGGCCATGCGTGACAGCATGGCAAAAAGAACTGAAAGAACAGAATCACATCGACTTCTCAATCATGATCAGCCGAGCAACTCAGTATGTCGAAAAGGGCAAGTTTATCTCGCCTTGGAAGTTCATCATGATCGATGAGTATCAAGACATCTCGCCAGATCGCCTTGCCTTGGTTGAGGCACTGTGTAATCAGTCGAAAGCGCAACACCAAGCTTCTATTTTTGCGGTAGGTGATGATTGGCAGTCGATTTACCAGTTTGCTGGCGCAGATGTGGATTTAACGACGGGCTTTAAGGATCGTTTCGAGAGCTCGACGATTCATCACCTAGATACGACTTACCGCTTTAACAATCAGTTAGGTGCGGTGGCTAATCGTTTTGTGCAGGAAAACCCGATTCAGCTTCCGAAAGAACTGAACAGCTTCAAACAACAGAAGCAGAAGGCGGTGTACAGTGCGCCAAGCAAAGAAGTTGAGAAGATCCTCGACCAATTGAACCGCCAATCTAAAGGCAAAGCCAACAAGTCTGTGCTGCTACTTGGACGTAATCATTACCACAAGCCAGAGTTGTTGGAAGACTGGAAGAAGATCTTTACCTCCATTGATATCAAGTTCATGACTTGCCACGGCAGTAAAGGCAAAGAGGCAGACTTTGTCATTATTCTTTGTGTGGACGAAGGGCAGTTCCCGACCAAGAAGAAACAGCTGCATATTGATGGCGCATTGACTGAATCATCAGATGCGTTCCCTTATGCGGAAGAGCGTCGTTTATTTTACGTGGCAATGACGCGAGCGAAAGAGAAAGTATGGATCACGCACAGTGGCGATGGTTCTGGTTTTGTACAAGAACTGCATGGCTCTGATTACCCTGTCGTTCGTAAAAAGTGATGTCACTTGGCGTAATTGTCTAAGATTAGATCTTCAAGCCCGCTCTCTATACTCATTAGGGCGTAAGCTATTATCATTAGGAAAAAGGCATAAAGCAGAAGGAATCCGCTATGGAACACGGCTCTATTAACTACATTGAATTTGCTGCGCGAGACATCGCCGCAACTAAAGCGTTTTTCAGCCAAGTGTTTGGTTGGATCTTCGAAGACTATGGCCCTGAGTATTCTGCTTTTGAAGGTAAAGGCTTAATGGGTGGGTTCTATTTAGCGGATCTGGCGTCGAATACGGATAACGGCGCTGCGTTGATGGTTTTCTATAGCGAAGATCTTGAGCAAACCGAGCGTGACGTGCTTGATGCTGGTGGGCAGATAAACCGTGAGATCTTTAGCTTTCCCGGCGGCAGACGTTTCCATTTTAGAGAGCCAAGTGGCAACGAAATGGCGGTATGGAGTGATAAGTAGAGAGATTCACTACACTGTTTATGATTGAATTGTTTAATGTCTGAAAACGAGACATAAAAAAGCCTGCGATAAAATGCAGGCTTTTTAGTCTGTTCAGTAGAGAGCACATATAACGTGCGATTACGTGCGCTCTGCTAGGTACGCTTCGTAATCTGGGATCTCAATGATCACTTCTTCTTCAAGCAGTGAAGAGTTAAATAGGAAGTTAGCGGTAGCGCGGTTGGTTGCCACTGGAATGTTCCAAACACTTGCGATACGAAGCAGTGCTTTTACATCTGGGTCATGTGGTACGGCATTCAGTGGATCCCAGAAGAAAATCATCATATCGATCTTGCCTTCAGAGATAAGCGCACCAAGTTGTTGGTCACCGCCCATTGGGCCGCTGATCATGCTCTTAATTGCTAGGCCTGTTTCTTTACTTAGTAGAGAACCCGTTGTGCCCGTTGCATAAAGGAAGTGCTTTTGTAGTTTTTCTTTGTTCTCTTTGACCCATCTAAGTAGCTCAGGTTTGAAATGGTCATGAGCGACCAAAGCGATGTTCTTATGCGTTGGCATAGTACGCGTCGTTTTTTGCATGAATGTTCCCTAAATGATTGTTTCGTTTTTATTGTTTTGAGTTCTTCAGCCAATATAGCACTAAGGATTCACACTGAATACCGGACGAAACTCAGAAGGTGACAATGAGTCGGCGATAATTTGATCTTTGAGTGTTGCCGGTGTCAGTGCTTCAATCATGGGTGCACTGTGTTCTTCATAAGGTTGACCGCGTAAGTAACTGGTGGCTTGTTTTACCGATAAGCGACCTTGCTCAACCATTTTATCTGTTGGTGCAAAAAGCACCTTGTTACGAAGTAAGCCGCGGTAGGTTCCGTGACTTAGGTAACTTGAAATTAATCCAATTTCTTTGGTTTTACCGGCTGCTCTCAGCTCACTTATTGCAGCTTCAATCGCGACTGCGCTTCCGACAATATATTGAATCTCCGGCTGCTCGATGACTTGTTGTACCAAGTTTCTTTGCAGTTCTTTATCGTTGTCTGCCCAATAGCTTATCGCAATTTTGATATCGCTCGATTTGATTGCATCATAAAACCCAAGAGCTACAGGCTTAGTACCGCCACTTGATTGTGGGCCAAGTAACAAGGCGATAGGTGTTTCGCCTGATCCTTTCGGGTGTCGTTTCGACAAAAACTCTCCGACTTGAAATCCCATTTGATACCAATCGACACCGACCGTGCCTTTCAATACCTTTTGTTGTTCTTCATTGACGGTTAACTCATTCACAGTAGCAAACACAGGGGTAGAGCCAACCCAATCCGTAAGATTGTCATGGTAAGCATCGGGTGAAACTGTGCCTAAAATAATGGCATCGGCTCCCCATTGTGTGCAAAGCACCAGCTGTGACGCTTGCTTACCAATGTTTGGGTATCCGCCAGCTTCTAATACTCTTAGTTCAACTTGCTGCTTTTCTGCTTCAGAGACCATGCCGTAGTTAACAGACAACCAGTAAGAATCCTTTAGGTGCGGATAAATGGCACAAATTTTCTCTTTATGTGATGTGGCTTCGGCAGGTTTTATTGGGCTCAAAGGCTCGCTAGCACTCGCGACAGAGGTTACTGAGGCCAGTAGTGAGAGAATGATTTTTGAAGCTAAAGGTCTAGATAGCATGAATTGCCGTTTTATTGGTTTTAGATAAGAAACACTGCAAAATATAGCGTATTCTGCATGGGTAAAGAAGAACGTTTTAAGGTTTAAAGTTTATGTTGTTAGCCTCAGCGAGTATTGGACGCAAGCTACTGGCCTCATTCTTAGTGATGGCACTGTTGGTTCTATTGTCTGCATTGATCGGTGTTTCTGGTTTTAGCTTTGTAGCAAAAACGGAAAGAAACGTCGTCGATTCAGCGCTTCCTGCCATGATCGAAGCTCGTCAAGTTTCTGAGTTGAGTAACCGTATTATTTCGTCGGTACAAACGCTTTCTAATGCGAGAAACGAGGCCGAACGAAAAGAGGCTGGCACTGTGTTGTTTGGCCAGCTTGAAGCACTTCTTCAACATATCAAAGAGCTTGGTGTCGACAGTTTTGATTCGCAACTTCTCAATAAACTAGAAAACAATGTTCAAAGCGTTATTAACACACTGGCTGAACTGGGTGTCTCGGTCGAACGTAAGCTTTGGTTAAGCAAGGAATTGACGTCTCGTGTTGAAGAGATGCGTCTACTTGCCGAAGAGTTAGAGCAGCTCACGCGAACTCAAGTACTGAATACCGCCACCATTGCGGTTGCCAACGTAACGCACATCTACGACCTGCTAGAAACTAAAGAAACTGATAGAGCCTACCAAGCCTTAGACGCACTTGTTGAAGTTGATCTTGATTTGTCTGAGCGTCTGCACGAATTGCATTTGTTGGCGTTCAAGATGCTCAATCAAATTGAAGAAACTCAGACCGTCACCAACGTTGAACGTATTCATCAAATCCAGTCTGAATTCGAATCCAACCTAAGAATCATGGCGCGCCGCGTTAAAGCGGTCGAAGATCCGACTCGTTCAGCGCAGATGTCTCAGTTGCTTGAAGAGTTGAGAAAACGCCAGGTCGTGTTTGATATATCGCTAGAACAATATGAGAACACTAAAAAGTCAGAGTTTCTGATGCAAAATACGTTGGAGCTGTTCTCTCAGCTGAATACAACGGTTAACCAACTGGTTGATGATTCAAACCGAAGCACCAAAAAAGCGGTTGATGAGCTGACGAGTACGCTGAATCTGGCTCAATGGTCGCTGTCTGTGATTTCGGTTATTGGTTTGGTTATCGTCGCATTTATCGTTTGGCGCGTGGTGTATATCTCGGTTGTCAAACGTCTTACTGAATACTCATCTGCCTTGATGTCTATCGCACAAGGTCGCCTGAATATTGATATCTCGGTTAAGGGTAATGATGAGTTGGCTCATATGGGCGAGGCAATCATCACCGCCAGAAACACAGCGCAAGCACTACAAGTGGTCGCGGTTGGCGAAGCTAAGGCAAAACGTGAGCTCGAAGAGCACAAAGAGCACTTAGAAGAGTTGGTCACAGACCGAACCTATCAGCTGCAAAAGACCAATGAGAAGTTGAATGTCGAGGTGGGTAACCACGCTAAAGCTCGCAATGCGGCAGAACAAGCAAGCCGTGCCAAGTCTGCTTTCCTCGCGACGATGAGCCATGAAATACGAACGCCTATGAATGGCGTATTAGGTACGGCTCGATTGCTTAAAGATACCGGTTTAGACCCGCTGCAATCAGGCTATGCGGACATCATTAACCGCAGTGGTAAGAATCTACTCGCTATTTTGAATGACGTGCTGGACTATTCAAAGATAGAAGCGGGACATCTTGAAATACGCGCGGCTTCTTTCGACCTTTACCAGATGGTTCAAGATACCTATCAGTTAATGGAAGGGCGCGCCGCTGAGAAGAAGCTTAACTTTGATTTTCATATTGAAAGTGACGTTCAACGCTATTGGCGTGGTGACGTAACGCGAATCAGCCAAATCTTGAATAACTTGGTCGGTAACGCGATTAAGTTTACGGAAAGTGGCTCGGTCGATATCTTTATCAGCTTAGATATCGAAGATGAAAATCGAGTGATGTTTGAAGTGTCAGATACCGGTGTCGGTATTGATGCAAGTGAACAGGCGTGTCTGTTTGATGCTTTTACCCAAACCGATAGCGGCCGGAACAAAACCGGTGGCACAGGGCTTGGATTAGCGATCAGTAAAAGCATCATGTTGGCAATGAATGGGGATATTGGCGTTCATTCCGAAGAAGGCGAGGGCAGTCAGTTTTGGTTCTCATTGCCACTTGAAGTAGGTGAGAAAATTGAAACGAAAGCAACGGTCATTGAAGCTTGTATCCGAGCGAAGGTACTTCTGATTGAAGACAACCCTGTGAACTGTATTGTTGCCGAAGGCTTTTTGAATAACCTAGGCCACGATGTTGTGATAGCGACAACCGGACAAGAAGCGAGAGTCATATTCAGTGAGCAAGAGTTTGATATTGCGCTGGTGGATATTAACTTACCAGATTGCGATGGCGTCGAGTTAATTCAACAGCTCAAAGACGATGCGCTTCAGCATGAGCATGAAGAAAACGTAATTCGAAAAGTACCCCCAATGATCGCAGTATCGGCTCACGTGTTTAACGAGGAAGTGGAAAGCTACTTGTCGTCTGGCTTTGATGGTTTCTTGCCTAAGCCGCTAGAGAAGGAAGCACTTTCTCAGCTCATTGTGACACAGCTTGATGGCAAGGCTTTGTTACTGCCACAACCTGATCCTAACGATTCTATATGCAGTCAAAACAGCAAGCCTCAACGTAATAAAGGCAACGAGTTGTACTCATCTCAGATGGCGAGTGTCGTCTCTGATCTAGCCATCAAGGCTTCGCAAACTGAAGACGAAGGAGAGATTCCTGTGAAATTGATTGATTCCAATGTCATCAAAGGTGACTTGTCCATTCTTGGCTTAGAAAAGATGAAGCAGATTGTGGGACTATTTGAAGAGAGTAGCCGCGTCACTTTAAGCGAAATGGTCGAAGCGAGTGATTCGAACAATGGACGTGAGGTAAAATCTCTCGCTCATAAACTGAAAGGTTCCGCGGGCAGTTTAGGTTTGTTGCAACTTTTCAATGCTTGCCAAGTGATAGAGGCGAGCAGCGATCCATTAGGTGAATACCGAGGCAAAGATAGCGAGTTGTCGAAGTTGGTTCAAGAGTCGCTTGAGGCGTTGCAAGAGCAGTTATAAAAACAAACCTTAGGTTGTGACAGAAACGTATCGTGAGTTGGAAACCAAAAGTAACAACATAAAAAGCAGCCAATTTCTTCATTTTGTATGAAAGAATTGGCTGCTTTTTCGTTATAGGACTAGGTTAAATACAATTTTCGTTGATTCGCTTTAAATCATCTTGATATGTCCTGCAGCTTTGATCTTAACGTGAACCATATTGCCTTGTAGGTAGCTTAATGGAATCTCACTGCGTTCTATGATCGCGACATTATCGCGGCATGCGCCAGCTTCAATCGCCAGTTGTTTTGATTGTTCTTCCAAGCGCTTTAAGGTTTCTTCACGAGAAGCGGGATCAATCGGGACAATCTTATCGAATTGACCTGATATTTCACCCAGCGCAACACCAATTGCATTCGCTACTTCAAAGTGCTCAGGACGAACCACTTGGCTCACACCTTCAAAGTGGTCTGGGAATAGTGCACTACCGCCACCAACCATAATTACAGGTACACTTGCTGCAGAGGTCTTCATCTTATCGATGCCTTCTTCAACATCCGTTACCATTTGTTGGTAAACCTTGCTTGCTTGTTCGGCCGAAACACCAATCTCATCACTCAGTTGATGTTCTGCTTGCCACTGCATTTGACCGGTTTTGAGTGCAATATCGGTGAGCGTAAGTTCATCACCGCCAAAGCTACGCGCCGTTTGCGTTAAGGTATGGCCAACACTTTCAGGGCCAAGCTCTATGCGTTCTTGTTCAAAGCGAACCTTAGTACCACCACCAATGGCTAACGCCAAAATATCAGGCATACGGAAGTTGGTTCTTACTTCGCCGATTTCTACCGCGAGGCTCGATTCTCTTGGATAACCGTGAGTCAGCACGCCGATATCAGACGTAGTACCGCCCACATCGACCACAATCGCATCTTTTAACTTAGTTAAGTGACTCGCTCCACGAATCGAGTTTGTTGGCCCACAAGCCACGGTAAGAATCGGGTACATCAATGCGAACTGCTGCGACATTAATGTTCCATCGTTCTGACCAAAATAAGGCGTGGTGTGGATTTCATGATTGATGAGTGCATTACAAAAACCGTCTACGAATCGTTTTGCTGTACCTTGCAGAGCCGCATTGAGGATAGTGGCGTTCTCACGCTCTAAAAGCCCTAAGCTGCCCACTTTATGGGATAACGATAGGTTCACGCCCGGAAGTTCTTGTTGAATCCACTTTGCTGCTTGAAGCTCTTGGTCGCCGTTGACGGGAGAGAACACACCGCAGATAGCAATGGAATCCACATGGCCTTTCATTTTTTGGCAAAGCTCGCGGATCTCAGACTCTTGAATGTCGGCAATCAACTGGCCGTCATATTCATAGCCGCCGTGTGCTTGGTAGAAGTGTTCACCAAGCAGGTTTTGCCACGCTTCACTCCAACCACAAAGGGGCGGGACGCTATCACCACTTGGAAGCGCTAAGCGAATCATGCCGACTCTGTCTAAGCCTTTTCGTTCAACAATTGCGTTGGTGCATTGAGTCGTGCCAAGCATCGCGTGTTTCACTTGTTGACCATCAATGTTTGCTTGGCTTAATAGCGCAGCTATCGCGTTATCAATGCCGGTTGAAATGTCATGTGTGGTTGCGGTTTTTACTTTGGCAATCACATTCAAGTCTGCGTCGAGCAGCACACCGTCGGTATTGGTGCCACCTACGTCAATGCCAAGGCGGCAGTAATCAAGCGTAATGTTTGTCATGCGACTACCTCTTCAATGCAGACTTTAGTTGTTCAATGGTTTGATACTCGACTGTGTAGCCAAAGTAACCCGGGCCCGCGACTTCGATGCCTTTGTCAGTGCGCCATTTAGGGTCGCAAGGGTAGGCAATTAGGTCGATGCGCTGCCCGTAACGAAGTTGTTCGGTTGTGATTGGCTTTCCGGTTTCATGATCCAAGATCGAAATAAGATCCGGTGTTGATGCCAGTAGGTTATTTTGGTTCATGTCGGCGCGGCTTGTGCCTTTGTGCGCCAGAAGCAATTCGTTTTGGAACTGCACGAACACATTATCTACGCCGGTATCTTCGAACTGAGCCAGCTTTTCAATCACGACACCGCCTGTTGCAAAGCCACCATCAGTTTCACGTTGAATATCTACAATCTTGCCACTGATGATGGTATGACCGCCGACAATGTCTAAGACGGCCTGTGTGCCACTCTGATTGTTGTCGTTCGCCATTCTAATCGCTTCACCAATTTTCATCGCTTGGGTCAGTGTTGCGGGCAGTGCGCTGCGTTTTAGGTTCTTACCGTTCATTGGGTAATCGCACATTGCTGCAGAGCCGCCCATCTGTTCGGTAATTGGTCTCGCAAACTTTTCAGACCAAATACCGTCAATTGGGTAAAGCGTGACAACATTACCACGCTCATCGGCCAATGTGTTCGGAGCAGAAGGGAGACCATCAAGAAAAAAAGTCACCATCTGAGCTTCAGGAAACGCACGTCCCATCGCATCACAATCGATCACAGGAATGTTCTTTTGTGCTGCAACGAGGATTGGGATCAGCGAATTAAAACCGCCCACTTCGATAGGAAACGTTGCCGCTACTTCAGTGCCGAGCGCTTTTTCCATCGCTTCGAAAGCAATCAACATTTGATCTTTCGAATTGAGTTTCTCTACTGCGACGGTTGGTGCGCCAATCATTGAAGAGGGCACTGTCATCCAATCGTCTTGAACGTCTTCTAGAGGAATCATGCGTACAGGGTGCTTTGCCGTTGCAATGGCTACTTTCGCCATCAAGGCACCGCTGTATGGGTCACCGCCGCCGCCAGTACCTAATACCGTCGCACCAAGCGCGATATCATCAATCATTTGTTCAGTAATAATCACAACTACTATTCCTTATCACTTGAAGGAGAAAGCTTCATTAGGGCGAGGTAAATACCTCCAGCTGCAAGAATGCCGTCTAACGCCGAAATGCTGGTGAACGAAAACAGGTTGAAAAACTCTGGCGCGGTACAAGCGCTGAATGCAATACCAAATGCCCAAGAAGCCAAGCCTCTAAACATCCAAGCTGGAACTTGCTGGATGTTCTCAAAGCTCATTTTTGTCGAATCTAAAACATAATATTGAACGATGTAGACACCTGCCGCAGGCGCAATTGTTACGCTGAGGAGCATTAAGAAATCAGTAAACTTGTTCACCATGCCGAGCTGAGCAATGCCAATGCCGACGATGGTCATGATCACAACCAGAACAGGGCGCGGAATCTTCGGTAGAACCATCGACATGCATAAACCGCCAGAGGTCAGGTTGCTACTGTTGGTGGTCCATTGTGCGAATACCAGTACGATGATGGCTGCCATGCCTAAACCTAGGGTGAAGAAGACTTCTACTAGGTCGTCGGTGCCGGTCATTTTGGTCAGGATCAACGCGATAAGAATAATGGCACTGTTGCCGACGAGGAAACCGATACCCGCTCCTAGAATCGCATCACGACGTGTTTTGGCGTAGCGAGCAATATCAGGCGCGGCAACCGCTGCAAGAATCCAGATAGACATAACAAAAGAGATGGCTTGGCCAAGCGTCAAAGGATCTTCAATGGATGGCGCTGCGCCACCTTGATAATCAGCAGCCATAAACAAACCGATGGTAATGAGTGTCACCATCAAAGGCACTGAATAGGTACTGAGTTTGCCTAAAGCACGAACGCCATAGATAGCCGTCATCATCATTAACACACTGCCGCCAATAAGAGCGGTGAGGTGTGAAATTATGATGTCGTATTTCGCCAGTGCATCGACCATGATGAAAGCGAAGAAATCAGCCTGGAATGCGAACCAGCCGACTAATGAGATGCCGTTGATGAAGCCAAGAATTTTACCGCCGTTACGGCCAAATACCGCGCTGCTCACCAGCGGGGTAGAAACACCAGCTTGAAAGCCAATGTTGGCACACAGCATCGCGATGATCGCCAATAAGCCTGAACCAATAAACGTGGCAAGCAGTGCGTCTTCAAAACCAATACCGCTGCTTAGGATCGAGCCGAGAAACAATCCCGAAATATCGATGCCGATAGCCAACCAAATAAGGCTGATAACCCACCAAGATCGTTTGGCCTTCTCGGGAACGGGTTCCAATTCGAAGTCATCTATCTTTTTGTGGCTGTGTGTTGCTTCGGGTTTATTCACGTAAGCTTCTGCCGCCATAGTGCCATCCATGCATTGTTATTCCATAAGTGTGAATAAAGCATACTGATGTATTTATTGTTAATAAATGAATATAATCAGATGTAAACATAACAAAAAACAAATGTGAGTGGCAAAGTGAATTCAAACAATAAGTTAGATAAAAGAGACCTGCGAAGATTAGAGCTTTTTTGTGAAATTGTTGAGCAAGGAGGCATCAATCAGGCGGTCGCAAGTACTGGGATTAGCCAACCTGTGCTGAGTAATCAGCTTATTGCCTTGGAAAAAAGCTTAGAATTAACATTATGCCAACGTGGAAGAAGGGGTTTTAAGCTGACTCACGAAGGTGAGCAAGTGTATAAATATGCGAACCAATTAAAATCGACCTTAACCGACTTCGCTTACAAGTTACGAGGTGTACAGACAGAGCTCTCTGGGCATGTGCGAATTGGGTGCTTAGATAACACCGTTACTTTGCCATATAACCCACTTCCCAAAGCGATCGAGACGTTTTATCAACGCAGTAACAGTGTAGAGGTGAGTGTTGATGTCGGCGATTTCACCCAGTTGAATGAGAAGCTAGCAAAGAACCAGATTGATATGATGATAGTGGTTCTAGGGTCACATCAAAAATCAGCGTTTCAACATAAATACCCACTGTTTGAAGAGCACAGTTATCTGTATGCGCGTAAAGATCTGGCGGAGAAGATCATGGACAAAAATTTCTCCTTGGATGGTTGTCGTATCAACATGGGCGGCTATGCCAAAGACGAGATGTTCCGATTACTGAATATTGAGCAGTACGATTCCTTAAAGCCTTTTGATGGTTGGCATGTCGAGTCGGGTGTGATTTTAACATTGGCGGGCACACACCTGAGTTTCTTACCGTCTCACTTAATCGACCGTGGCCATTATGACCAAGCTTTGATTCCGCTTCAGCCTGAGAAATGGAGCCTTAAGAGCCAGTTTTATGTGGTGTTGAAGCAACCTGTGGATTCCCTTTCTCCCGCCGCGCGTGCGTTTTTTGATGAGCTACACCAACCGGAAACATCGGATTCAATCTAGAGAACTCGTCGCTTCTCAATAGCACTTAAGATACTTTCCCATATACAAAAAATCCTCTGCCAAGACAGAGGATTTTTGCTTTTATGCTTTATGAGTGAAAACTAACGGTTCTCGAAGCGGTTGTAATCCAACAAGCCAAACTCGATCGGTTGGTCTTGTTGATACCAACGATGTACGCGATCACTGAACGGCCAGAACTCGTTAGAACTGCGTCGTACCGCAAACTTATCAAGCAGCGCCACGTAGTCTTCTTTTGTGTTCAAACTTTGCAGCGTTTTCACCAGAGTCGGTATCTCGCTCTGGGTTAAAGACAGGTAGGCGGCAGGGTAGCTACCGACAACGCCTCGTACGAGCGTTAAGTCATCATTGGCGTAATCGCGATTACCTTCTTCATTAAACAAGCTAGAAATGTTGCTGTGCGCGTTATTGTGAATCATGGTGAACAATTGCTCTTCGCCATTTTTGCCTTCAATCATGATCATCACTAATTGAGGAACATGACGCAGGCCGACTCCCTTTATCAAATTCACTTGGTTAAGCAGTGCTTCGTTCTTTCGACCAAAACCTGTTTCAACAATATCAAAGCGACTATCGAGGACAGGCGCGAGCTTATCTTTGATCATATTGAGCAGTTCACGCTTAGGATCGGCCGTTTTGTAAACCACACTTGTTGGTTGGTCGAAAGGGGCGATATTGCGTTGCAAGTAATCGCTCAGTTGTGCACTTTGGTTTTTGTACCAGCTTGAGTGTTCAATATGGCGAACATCTTTAGGAAGAAGGGTTAAGAAGTTACTCTCGCCCTCAAGGCGCAAAAGTCCATGAACATACGCGTAATCAGCTGGTGGCCGAAGTTTCCGTACACATCGAAACCTGCTACAAGAAGGTAATGAATGCGCTCTAGTAAGGCATAATCAAGAATCCACGCAGTCTTAGGTTGCGTGCCAACTAACCCTTGTACAACAGAGGCGCTATCGAAGTGCCTAAAGACGGTGAGAGCAGCATTTGGGTTGATGCCGTCGCCATCCCAAATTATACCGGTGTCTAGGTTCACGCCACTATCGAACCATTGGTTGGTGAAGTCTGATTTCGCATTTAGGTATCTAGCCTGTTGCTTAGAGTAACGTACCCAGTTAGTCGCTGGTACGGTGTTACTTTTTAGCTCGCTAGGTAGTTTTAAGTTTTTCTTCTGGCTGGCGTAAAAAGCGTTTATTTCTGGTAAATCGGCTTTCTCTGGATCAACGAAGAAAACCCAAAAACGGTCGTTAATCACATTCAAGGCAAGTTGACCACGACACACCGGACCTTTGATAAAAGCCATGATGGTGTTTTGCGCATTGTCCAACATGAAATGGAAGCGCGAGTTCACTGGCAGCGCTTCAAACGAAGTCATAGGGTTAGCTGCGACATCAATGTTGTAACTCGGGAGTTGTTTCACAGAGTAATTAGCATCGACAAACCAAGTGTTCCACTTTTGTAGTCGCTCTTTATTGAGTGCGAAAGGCATGTGCGTTTTGTCGACGATGGTGCCTTGTTCTGGAATCAGGCGGTAGTAAACACGTTCTACTTTTGGATCGTCGTAAGGGCGACGAGTCGTGATGCGTTGCACCGCTTCACCTGGAGGCGTTGCAGAGCGAACAAGGGTGAAGAAACGCGTTGGTTGCGCCAAATCAGAGAAGTAGACGTGCGATAGAAACAGGTGCTCATAGATGTAACGCGCTGAAAGCTGGCTTTTATTGTCACTCTTATTGAGAAAGCTTTCGTAGACATTAACGAGCTCTTGCTCCGCATCATTCAGTGGAATGTGGTCGTTCATTAACGCGCCATTTTCCAACCAACTCATTAAAGTCGCGTATTCTGTTTTATCTAAGTTCGGCATCCCATAAGGCATCCCCCAAGTCGGGTAATCTCTCTCGTATTGGGCATACTCTTCAATCGTTGGGCACTGTTGGTCGCGATCGGTTGAAAAGTCGAAACCTTCAAGCTGGGTTTGATCTGGAAGTGGGTGGTTCTCTTTCTGGATCAACATTCGAGAAACAAGACCAGCATCTAGGTTAGCCATTGAGTTCTGCATACGTTCGTTGAGGACTGGATGAAAATCCGCATCGCGCCACTCTTGTGTGGTTAAAGCATCTTCAAACAAGCGAGTAGGGGCTGAGGCGGTTAAACGGGTGCCTTGATAAACGAGTGCCTTGCTCGCACCTCGGTCGATACCTTCTACTGAAGACATTTTGAGCTGGCAAGGTGCGTCATAGCAAGCGTGACAAACCACACATCGGTTATCAATGATGGGCTTCACTTCATCAATGAAGTGCTGTGCTTGAGCCGACAGAATAGGCGCTTGGCGATCGCGAACTTGTTGTTTACCAAACAGCTCGTCGAAGTTTAAACCCGCGTAGACGGCACAACCTGAGAAGACGCTAACAAAAGCTAAAATGAAGAGTTTTTTCAAATACATACGTATTTATATATTAAGCATTTTCTCTAATTATATCGAAAATGATTGAAAATGCTCATGTTCTAACAATCTTATAGATAAGATCTTGATGGGACTGAGCAACTTATCGAGGTGACTTACTCACCCGAGGTTGGAATTTAGAGTGTCGACTTAAGGCTTACTGATTGACGTAACAAACAGAGAAAGGGACAGACAATCGCTCAAACTCTTTGATCCAGCGCCATTGGTTGTCTTGCAGTTTGTCTCCGGGGCCTTTGACTTCAATCCAATGAAACTCTTTGTTCTTGAATGCAATCAAATCGGGCATCCCAGTTCTAAATAGCTTTAAATCACTCAATATCACTTTGAAAAGATCAACAATCAAGGCGTTGGGAATAGCCTCCATACTGTGCTCGACGAGTGATCTGGAGAAGTAGTTCCAATGGACAAATGGATTGGCGATGCCGCGCTTCTGGTCATAAATATTGAGTAAGTGGTTCAGCCCATGCTTGAATATAGTCTGAAACACCGCTTCGACCTGTTCGGCTCGTTTGTCTACGAAATCGGAATGGTATAGATCCAGAGGTCGATGTTGGTATCGATTGATAAAGGCGCCTTCAACATCTGCAAAAATGACCTCCCAAAAGGCCAAGCCGAACAAGCCACATAGAAAGCTGTTCTCAGAAAAGTAGACATCCCAGCCTTGGTCCTCAAAATGCTGCTTTACCGCAAGCTCGACTCGCGTTTGGCTGAGGTCTAATTCCAGTTTTATCTCTTTGCAGTTCGGTTTTATGGTTCGTGAAACTTTGTGCCCCTTCTTTGTAGATAACATTTGCTTGCGTAATAACCTTTGCTCAAGCTTAGCCGCGACTTCCAACTCTGACACATCCGATGGAGTAGCTTTCATTTTCGTGACAATGTCACACATTAAGTGTAGCTCACCTTGTTTGTCGTAGATGCGAGCAAGTCGCTCTCTGCTAGGAGGAAGTGCTGATTGTTTAAACCAAAAAATAGCTTGGTCGTTTTGGCTGAGCCTTTCTAGATCACGCGCGATATCGTTGATCAAACGCGATCGTTTTCTGGTTATGCTTTTGTGCTCCGATTCAGCGGGTATCGATTGTAAAAGATGTTCAAGAAACTTAGGGTCTTTACGATCGCCCTCAGAATATTGGCGTTGAATATCACGCATCTGGAGCAATTGATTGAGTTGATCTCTAGAAGTGAAGAAGCGGCGCTGCTTGCTTAATGGGTAGTTCTCAAAGGTATTGAGTCCAAGGTCGCTTAAGACGAACTGGCTTAAGTCTTGATATGTGTTGGCAAAGAACAGCAACAGCAAAACATCAATAACTTGAGATTCGACGACGTAAATACAGTCGAAGTTTAGGTTTTGAAATTGATCAAAAGGTTGCTGATCAAGCAGTAACAACAACTCATCTTTCTTGGCAGTTCTGTTGCTCTTAAGGGCGGGGAATACATTCAACAGCTCTGGTTTGGTGAGTAAGTGCAACCCGATCTCGACCTCACTAATGGTGAGGTGATGTTGCTTAGCAGGGTGACTTAACGCAATAAAGCCTGAGGTGCTTAGCTCTTGTAGTGCGCTATTTAAATCAGAAATCTCAACATAGTTGAGTTTATCGCTGCGAAACCAACGGC
Organism: Vibrio sp. NC2; assembly: GCF_025195005.1. Taxonomy (NCBI): domain Bacteria; kingdom Pseudomonadati; phylum Pseudomonadota; class Gammaproteobacteria; order Vibrionales; family Vibrionaceae; genus Vibrio; species Vibrio sp. NC2. The sequence continues at coordinate 33,562 of NZ_JANVFC010000021.1, read as the reverse complement.
CTTTACGAGAAAGCAAACGAACCATTAAACATTGGCTTGAAACGGAAAGACGTTTGTATGCGGACAACCAACGACATTCATCGTCACTCAGGAGATCGGGGTAGAGCGTTTGAGCGTGTTCAATCAGTCGATTGAAGTTGTCGAGATAGTAAGTGGGGGAGAGCTGAAGAGTGGTTTCTATCGTCAATGGGTTCGTCGCTTGATACAAAAAGAGCCTAACCCTAAGGTTAAGCTCTTCAGTAACAAATTCAATCTTTTCTGATAATTAAGCTTGAGATGCTTTTAGTTCAGAAACTTTAGCTTCAGAGATTGGCTTAGTGACGATTGCAAGAACAATACACACTGCCATCATAGCTGCAGAGATTGTGTAAGCTAGGCCGTAACCTTCGCCGTTTGTCATTGAGTAACCAACAACCGCAGCACCGATAGCGCCGCCGATACCCCATGCCGTGTAAAGCACGCCGTAGTTAGTACCGTAGTTTTTCAGGCCGTAGAACTCAGCAGTCAATGTTGGGAATACTGCTAGAAGCGTACCGTAACCAACAGCTGCGATAGCCGTACCAATGATTAGCGTGAATTCAGAGTTGAACGTAGCGAATAGAGCCATGTTCGCGCCTTGAAGGATGAACGCTAGAAGTAGAGTACGTACACCACCGATTTTATCTGCAAGCATACCCGCAGCAACACGGCCGCCTGAGTTGAACACAGCAAGGATAGACGCTAGGTAAACTGCGTTTGGTAGGTTCGCTTGAACGCTAGCAATCGTAGTGATGTTACCGATGATCATAAGACCAACAGAAGCAGCAAATGCGTACATGATCCATAGAGAGTAGAACTGAGGAGTCTTCAGCATTACTTTCCACGTTAGGTCTTCAGTCTTCTTAACTGCTTTAGGTGCTTGGCCTGCTTTTACTTTAGGCTCAGCTGGCGTGTAATCCGCTGGTGGGTTGTTGATTGTTGCTGCTAGAGGTACTGCAATCGCAAGTACGCCGGCACCAAGAATCATAAAGCTTGTTTGGATACCCATGCTGTCGATTAGCGCAGAAGTGAGTGGTGCTAGGTAAATAGCAGCAAGACCAAAACCTGCAGCGATTAGACCGTTAACCATACCTTTCTTAGAAGAATGGAACCATTTCATTGCTGATGGCGAAAGACATGCGTAGCCAAAGCCGATACCAGCACCTGTCATCACACCAAACGTTAGGTTTAGCATCATAGGAGTCGTAGCGAAACCAGAAGCAATCATACCTAGGCCAGTAAGCGCTGTACCAAGAATAAGGATCTTACGTGGGCCCATACGGTCTTGTAGGATGCCTGCAACAAGAAGACAAACAGAGAATGTGATAGTTGCAATAGCGTAAGGTGCAGATGCTTCAGCAGCACTCCAACCAGCTTCGGTGACTAGCGCCTTGTTAAATACACTCCAAGCATACAGAATGCCAAGACAAAGGTTGATACAGAAGCCTGCTAGCAGGATACGTGATGCTTTATCAATCTTGCTCATTTTTATTCTCAGTTTTGTCGTTGGTTAGTGGTGAGCCACTTAACTAAAGACGGGTTATTGTGATTGTTTCTTCAAAATTAGTTTGCGTTTATCAACAGACAGCGCAAAAGAGCGCGGATTATAACCAATAAAAATGTGATTGGAATCTCTTTTTCCATTTTTGGTAAATAAACTCAAACTTGTTAAAAAGTTGTTTTTTATTGGTTTTGCAATTGTATTTAATACCTTTCCGTTTTGTTCTTTTTAGCGTGGCGAGCCTATTTTTTAAGGTGTTCTTCGATAAGTATTTCTGAATTGCCACGTATTCCGTGCGGATATCACAGAGTTACGAATTATTTTAATTATTTTCTAAGGTTAATTTTGTGTAACAAAATAAATCGAAGTGGAGCTTTGTCCATATGAGACAAGGAGTAACGGAGTTTTATTAAAAACAAAATGTTAACCAGTTGTTACAGGTGATTTTTGGCGGTACCTTTGCTTACATTTTGTTCGATTGGAGGGGTTGTGTTGTTGAAAAAAAGTGGGAAAATAGTACGCAAACTGAGATTCCAAATTTGAAAGGATGCGTTTCCAACTTATGGCGAGGCGAGTATTATGAAACTGTTTTTAATTCTATTGATGTCAATTTCTGGTGGTGTAGCGGCAGCTGACCATATCCACTCTTTCTTGTTTGGCTTCTATATTGCTGCATTGGCAGTGGGTAGTTGCTATTGGTTAGCTTTCCGTAGCACGCGCTTCCCACAGTTAGCTCTAATGTTATTGATGTGTGGCTTTTTCGCGAAAATTGCAGTGACAGTTGTCGGTGTTTCTTGGGGTATCTCGAACGATATCATTCAATCGCCGTTCATTTTCTCATTGTCATACCTGTTCTTCTTAGTGGTTGTGTCTTACGTTTGGTTTGCATACCGCGATAAGTTGACGCTAAAAAAACGCGCTAAGCAGGTAGAAGAGTCTCGCAAGGAAGCAGCAGCTTAATTGCAGACCTAATACAGAATTCTAAAAAGAGCTTTCTTCGGAAGGCTCTTTTTGATCTGGCCTTAACTTGAGTGAACTCTAGCTATAAGGCAGATAAAAGAAACCCCAGTATGGTGACATACTGGGGTTTCTTGTTATTTATCTAGTATCTAGCCGCTATCATCTAGCAAATACAGGTCTTAACGCGTGTTACTTCTTCATCAACTTCGCTAGATCGGCAAAGGGATTGTGCGTTGCTGATTGATGGTCGTCTAAACGGGCTTTTGCATCAACACCGTAACGGTCATGATCCGTGTATTTTGAGTGCTCATGATCGTGACAGTACAAGCACAGTAGTTCCCAGTTGCTGCCATCTTCAGGGTTGTTTGTATGGTCGTGATCCACGTGGTGAACGGTAAGCTCTCTCAAGTTTGAGTAAACAAATTCACGTGCACATTTACCACAAACCCAAGGGTACAGTTTCAGTGCTTTTTCGCGGTAGCCTTTCTCTTGGCGAGCGTACGCTGCACTCGAGCCTGTGTAATCTGAAGACATTGCCAAATCCTTATCAATTGTAATCTCCCGATTTTATCACAGCTTTCTGGAAGCTGTAGGAATGTCGTGACTAAATCACGTGTCGTACTAACCGATATGGGGCTTAGGTTTGATTGAGCACTTATCTTTTACGTGTGCTATCTCATAAAGCAGGTTATGTCTTTCTGGAATAAGCTATGCTTAACAGTTTGAAAAGAAATTGTATTTAGGGGTTTTAACCAAGGGAGCGTGACCTAATATCAGTTAAAGCTACCCTATATTAATAAGGAAATATCATGTCAGAACAATACACACCGCCAAAAGTTTGGGTTAACGATGCTGATGGTGGTAACAAGTGGGCAAATATCAATAGTCCTGAATCTGGCGCTCGCTTTGATAAAGAGCTTCCTGTTGGTGATCATGCTTTTCAATTGTATTCCCTTGGCACACCTAACGGTCAAAAAGTCACTATCTTGCTGGAAGAGTTGTTAGCGGCGGGTGTTAAAGAAGCTGAATATGATGCGTACTTGATCAACATTGGTGAGGCGGACCAGTTCTCTTCTGGCTTTGTTGGTGTAAACCCGAATTCGAAAATACCAGCACTTGTTGATAAGTCTGGTGACGAAGATGTGAATGTCTTTGAATCGGCATCCATCTTGATGCACTTGGCTGAAAAGTTTGGTCACTTTTTACCGAAAGAGGGCGCTGCTCGCACTCAAACATTAAATTGGTTGTTTTGGGCGCAAGGCTCTGCACCATTCCTAGGTGGTGGCTTTGGTCACTTCTACGCTTACGCCGATGAAAAGCAAGAATACCCAATTAACCGTTTTGCGATGGAAGTGAAGCGTCAACTAGATGTATTAGACAAACAGTTAGCGAATAACACGTATGTGGCAGGCGAAGAGCTTAGTGTCGCAGATATCGCGATTTGGCCTTGGTATGGCAACCTTGTACTAGGTAAAACATATGATGCCGCTGAATTCCTTCAAGTTGAGTCTTACGCCAACGTAGTTCGCTGGGCGAAGCAACTAGAAGCGCGCGAAGGATTCCAACGCGGCCGAGTGGTTAACCGTTCATTTGGCGAAGAGTGGGAGCAAGTACCAGAGCGCCATTCCGCGGAAGACATTGACCGAGTTTTAAAGCTACGCCCTTAGTGATTTTAAAACGATAGTCGACACCAGTATCTCTAGAGTTTGTTTTAGCGGCCAACGTTAACTCAAACTCTAGTTTTTTGTTCCTACGGATTTTTTCCATAGTAAGTCCACTTATTTAGATTTAGCTATTAAAGGCGGTTTAGGTATAAAATCGCGACATCATAATTCTAAAGGATGGTGCCATGTACCACGGTCATATCTATTTCCCTCTGCGCTTTGCAGAGCAGGCAGAAACACTGCGTCAGAAAATTCTATCGGAACGTAAAGATGTGTTAGAGACTTTCCCATTAATACAGCGTTTGGTTGGCCCACATAAGATGCCAATGTTTGAGATTCACTTTGCGAACAAAGAATCGGGTATTGTTGAATGGCTTGAGCAAGAACGCGGTGATATGTCGGTGCTTATTCACCCGGTAACTGGCGGTGAAGAAACTTTGGATCACACAGTAAGAGCGACATGGCTTGGTCGTGAACTGGGTGTATTTGAAGAGACACTGAGTAGCTAATTTAATTCGCGCCCGACAGTGTGTACCTAATATTTGTACTTAGTAACTTAGTAACTTAGTAACTTAGTAACTGAGTAACTTAGTAATGTAGGTGCTGTCGGGTGCGTCGGTGCACACCTCGTTTTGCTCATTGTCTTCTTGCCTAAATTCTAGCTTCTCCAGCTATTACCTAGCAACAACGATACTGCTACCGACACACCTAATGCGATTAATATATTAGGTAAGTACAGCCCCCAAATCGCGACACAAACCGCCACCGTTACCACAGCCCACAACAGTGTTTCTAATATCCAAGTGCCCATAAAATAACTCCTAACTAGATTGTGCGACTAGCATAACTAAGCAAGGGTAAACTTTTGGTCACCATCCAATAACCATTTGGGCAAATCGCTATAGCATGACTTTGACGATGAACTCATTGTTGTGAACTTGATGAGTAAACTGCCAACCTTGGTTCTGACAAACGCGATCAATGAGCTCTAGGCCGATACCAAAAGAGGTTTGTTGTTCAGAGTCGTTTGCTAGGTTTTCATCTTCCAAACGATTGGTTACCTCAAACTGATGTTCTGTCAGTGTGATTCTGATATCTCCGCTACCACCATGTTGAAATGCATTTCGGACCAAGTTGGTGAGCACAACCTCAGTTAATTCGCGGGGAAGGGAGTGTTCGCCTTGGTCGACCTTGGTGTGGATCTCTACTTCTTTGTTTTTGAGAAGGTAACGTTGGCTTTCGATGATGTTATCAATCAAAGGTTCTAGCTTGATTTGCTCATAGTTGGTTTCCATTTCGCTATTACGACTCATCCACAACAGAGTCGTTACCAAGGCTTTCATGTTGGTGGCCGAACGTTGGATTCGTGCGACCGCTCGTTGGCCGCTGTTAGGGATAGTTTCAGATAACCGAACCAGCATATCGCCACTGGCTGAAATAGTGGCAATCGGTGTTCTTAGTTCGTGGCTCGCGGCTCTTAAGAAAAAGCTCTCCCGCTCATTGGCTTGACGTTCACCGTGCACGCTTTTAATTAGTTGGGAAGCTAACTGGTCGATTTCTTTATAGCGAAATTGAGTCAGACCTTCAGTCTTGTCCACATCCAGAGATTCAGACCATTTTGATAGGGTAATAATCGGTTTGGTGACTCGATGTATCAGAAGGCGAATGATCAAAAATACCAAGAGTAAAAGGGCACCTATGGCGATAAAAGCATTGTTTATTTGGTTAACGGAATCAGGAGGGTTCAGCTCGAATAGATTCAAGTAAATCGCTTCATCATATTCAGAAATGATGTATAGCGCTTCGTCGCTACCTGATATCGAATGCTTGGCTGCGTAGAGGTACTGACCTGACTCGCTGTTCGACGAAAGCTCGTAGTGTTCATAAATCGCATCGTTATCAAACTCTTTCCAATCAAAGGTTTGTTGAAACTTAACAGGCAGCTCTGAATAGCTTAGAAAGGCTTGGAATGTCGGGTTTTGGTAGTCTGGCAGTTGCCCTGTTTCGATGTATCGCTGCTCTGCGACTTCCAATTCATACAAGAATCCATATTTTGCCGATTCATTAAGGCCAATATGGTAGCTCTGTGACACCATCAAACTGTAGATGGCCGTCAGTAACACCACTATTCCAAATAAATAGAGGTAGATGTCGCGCTTAATACTGACTCGATTCATGTCCGCGTGTTTCATGATGGCTCCTCATGTAAGACAACACCAATACCATGAACCGTGTGAATTAGTTTTGAGTCAAAGGGCGCATCAACCACTTGTCGAAGCTTAAATAGGTGCGCTTTCACGCTGTCAGAGCTTGGCATTTCGTCTTCCCATGCTTCTTCAAGCTTGGCTTTGCTCACCACGTTAGGGCTGTTTCGAACTAACATAACGAGCATTCGCCAACATACTGGCGAGAGCTTCAATAGCTTGCCGTCTCTAAGGGCTTGGTGCTTGTCTAAGTCCAGTTTGAGATCTGCCACAGACAGCGATGTCACCGAACCTTGAGAGCGACGTATCAGTGCCATCAGCCGTACTTTCAGCTCTTCCATCGCAAAAGGCTTCACTAGATAGTCATCCGAACCCACTTCGAACCCAGCGATTTTGTCTTCTAACGTGTCCCTTGCCGTTAACATAAGGATAGGTGTCGTGACACCTTGTTGGCGAAGAGATTGACAGACATCAAGCCCGTCCATTTTGGGCATGTTGATGTCCGTTAAAATGATGTCATAACGCCCCTCTAACGCAAGATTGAGTCCTGCGCTGCCATTGTAAGCAAAATCGAATTCGAAACCGTCGAGTTCCATATAGTCTGCAATGGCTTCTGCTAAGTCACTGTCGTCTTCAATCAACAGGGCGCTAATACTCATAAATGTCCTTACTTTGTTTCTCGTTCTCTTTTCCAAGCCCAGATAGGCGGTTGAATAAGAAGTTGTAATCGGTAGTTCCAATTTGGCGCGTGCCATAACTGTTGGCACAGTTTAACGTAGCCGTGGAAATATACCTTAAATGGGTTCACAGAGTTGATTCTCGGGAACACACCGTATCTGACTTCTTCCTCTTCTTTAGCGAAGGTGCCGAACATACGATCCCAAATGATGAAGATGCCAGCGTAGTTCTTATCAAGATATTGTTTGTTGGTCGCGTGATGTACTCTGTGGTGTGAAGGCGTATTAAACACCGCTTCAACAGGACGAGGTAATCGCTTAACCGTTTCCGTGTGAAATAACGTTTGGTATAGCTGCACAAAGGTTTCACACATCAGCACCACAAACGGATTAAAGCCGAGCAGAATTAACGGCAAGTGGAAGAAGAAAGGGAAGAACCAATCCAAAGGCCCAAACCTATAAGCTACAGAGATATTAAAGTAAGGCGAGCTATGGTGAACAGAGTGCGTTCCCCAAGCTAAACCGTTGCTGTGCAAGAATCTGTGTTCCCAGTAGTACGCGAGATCGGCCAAGATCAAGCACCCCAGAATTGTCCAACCAGATATCGGTAGCTGAGTTAGGCTGAAATTCTCGTAGGCGTAAACAAACGTGCCCACATAGACTAACCCTACGAAGAAAAGGGTCACCAACAAGAAGAACAAAGTGACTAAGTTAGTCGCGCTGTCTCCCAACATATTCCAGCTGAGTTTTTTCTTAAAGGCATAGCGGATAAGCTCAAAGATAAACAGAGCCAGAGCAAGCAGCAGAAAATTATCATCTACCCAAGCTTCGGTTAGGATGATGCTCGTTTCTGTGAATGTTTGAGAGAGAAAATTCCCAATGCTATCCATAGTGAAATCCATAACTAAATCCTTTACTGATTGTTCTTATAATAGACGTATAACTCACTAGAATCTGGCAACCCATGCTGATTGAGTTGGTGGTGTTCTATAACCATGTCCACTTCTTTTAATATCGCGATACCTTCCCAAGCTTGTGCTAATTCCTGTTCGGTATGTTCACCTTTACCTAGTAGAAGCGTGCCTTTGGCTTTGTTTGGGAGCTTAATTAAGGGCTTGTTTTTATTTAATTTTGATTGCTGAGTCGGGAAGCCAATTGTGATTGTTGCTTCGCTGAAATCTAAGCTGATGTCTTGATAGATCACGATGACTTTCTGCTGTTGCTCAACGTTTTTATCGTTGGTGCCGAGTTGCTGATAGAAATCGACCCATAGGTCTGGCACGTCGTCTAAAGGAATCGTCTTACTCAAACCTTGCAGGTAAGTCGTGTTTGCAGTCGCCTGTTGTTTGACCTCTACGGACTTGTTTTTTGGCTGTTTGTCGATTGATGACTTGTTCGTTGATGACACAGTTATTGGCTGCTCCGTCGATGCATCCGCAATCGCAGGCTGAATATGTAATAGCCCCCAGACAGCACCAGTAATACCGACGGTCGTGAGTAATGAAGCGAATAATTTCATGCTCTTTCCTTGTTGTTCGTTTTTCTTACCAAGGACAGTAAAGGAGGTGAGGTAAACAAAAGGTAACCGATCTAGTTACTAAGCGAGTCTGTCGTCTAATTTGTTAATACAGCAATTTGGGACACTTTTTTCCATGTCGGATTGGTAATACTGGCACCATATTCATTTATGGGCTCAATAATGCTATTCAAATATCCCATCTCACTGCTGACGATTATTCGGCTTAATCCATTAAAGGTCGCCGCGACTTGGTTAATGGTATTGGCTGAAAACGTGATGCTTATTCTGCTGCCGCTGTTTATTGGTTACGCAATAGACGGAGTGCTAAACCAAAGCTTTCAGCCTTTGATGATGTTGGCATTGATTCTTTTTGTACTGGTGCTCATCAGTGTCGTTCGTCGTTTTTACGATACCCGTGTGTACGGTGCTATTCGCGTAAAACTGGCAAACCTTGTTGAGCGTAACCTGCGCGGTTTATCTATTTCGACCAAAGACGCTCGGCTAACCATGTCTCGTGAGTTGGTTGATTTCCTAGAAGATGATTTGCCTACTTTGATGACGGCGATAGTTCAGCTGGTCGCGACGGTGGTTATCCTCTCAACGTTTCACTTCTCATTGGCGCTTTGCATGTTGTTTGCGGGATTGTCGATGCTCACGATTTATGGTGTGTTCCACCGAACCTTTACTCGACTTAACGGCCAATTTAACGATCAAGTTGAACAGCAGGTGAAATTGCTGAGCGGTGTTCGTTTATCTGCACTTCGTTGGCATTTTGAGCGCTTAAAACAGTGTGAAATCAAGCTGTCTGATACCGAAGCTGTTGTCTATGGGCTGATTTTTATCGTGTTGTTTGGCGCGGTCATCGGCAATTTATGGATGGTGAGTCAGCTTACAGAGCCTACCGCAGGGCAGGTCTTTTCAATCGTTACCTATTCACTTGAGTTTGTTGAAACCGCAGTGATGCTACCGATCACATTACAAACCCTTTCTCGTCTCACTGAAATCAGTCAGCGCCTTAATCACACCTCCATTCAACAGGTTACCAAGGAGATACCTCATGAAATTTAAAAAGCCACTTTCTGTATTAGTCGGCTGCGCAGCCATCTTTATCGCGTTGGTTGTCGTTGATGAATTGGAACCTGAAGCTACCCAACCAGTGAAGAAAGAAGCCGTCCTTGCCCCCGTTTCAGTATTAGAGGTGACACCATCACAGCATCAATCGACGTTAACGGTATTAGGTGTAACGACTGCGCGTTGGCCAGTACAGCTGAAAGCGTCGAGCAGCGCGCAGTTGAAATGGCTAGATGAAAGCGTTGAACCGGGGAATTTGGTTAACAAAGGCGATGTGTTAGCAAGGTTAGATACTAGCGCAGTTGATGCGAACTTGGCTCAGGCGTTGAGCTCATTGAAACAAGCTGAATTGGAGTTGAAGCAGGCTAAGCATGAGCAAACGGTCGCGTTAAAAATGCTGAACCCGAAAACGAGTTCGTCTTTTGCTCGCAGAGAGCCTCAATTACTTGCAGCGAAAGCTAATCTGAAACAAGCGAAACAGGCTTACCTAAGCGCACAGAAGTTGTTGGAAGAATCAGTGATTACTGCGCCCTTTGATGCAGTGATCATGAAGCGCCATATCAGCCCGAGAGAGTGGATAGAGGCGGGGCAAGTGACTTTTGAATTGGCTGCCAGTGATTCGATTGATATCGAGTTGCCTATTTCTGAAATGCATTGGCAACAAGTTCAAGCGGCGCTGACTGAGCCGAGTATCACGGTGGTGAACCGCTCTGGGGATCAGTGGCCTGCCAAAGTGCGCTATGTGTCGCCGCAAGTTGATTCGGTCACTCGCCAAAGACAAGTCGTGCTTTCGGTTGAGGCACCTTATCAAAGCAAACCAAGATTGTTTCCAAATCAGCAGGTTCAGGCTGTGGTTAATCTAGGACTAAAAGACGACGTGGTTAGCGTACCTATTAGTGTGATGACACGAGACGGGTATGTGTGGACGTTAGACACCAATGATCGCCTACGTAAGGAGTCGGTATCCTTGATTGGGCAAGGTAATCAGGTGCTCGATATTCGGTTTAATCAGCAAAGTGGACAAGTTCGCCGCGTGGTGCAGTATCCACTTTCTTCCATGCTTATCGGTAAACAAGTCGCGCCTAGATTCAATGGAATCCATTCTGAAGCCATGCTCGCGGGTAAATCTGATGCCACACAGATTAAGGAATCAAACTAATGAGTTGGATGACCAAATGGTTCATTAATAACCCAGTCGCTGCCAATTTATTGATGATGGCGATTGTTATCAGTGGTGTACTGGCGTTTGGGCAACTGCGTGTCGAGTCGTTTCCACAAATTGCACCATCATCAGTTAGCATTACCGTGGCTTACCCCGGCGGTACTGCACAACAGATCGACGAGAGCGTGACGCAACGAATCGAAGAGTCGATCAGTGGTATTACAGGTATCAAACAGATCACCAGTCAGTCGAGTGCGGGTGTATCTAGAGTCGTGGTACGCAAAACCAGCAGCGCAGATTTAGACAAGCTGTTGGATGACATTCGTAATCAAGTTAACACAATCAATGGCTTTCCCGTGCAAGCAGAAAGGCCGCAAGTGGTGCGTAATGAGTTTACTAATTTAGCCGCGTTCGTGGTGGTGTCAGGTTCAAGAACTGATGACGAGTTGCAACCTATTGCCAAGCAACTTGAACAAGCGCTGAAGAAGAATCCACGTATCTCGAAGGTATCAAATTGGGGAACTCGCACATCTCAACTTGTTATCGAGCCAGATCCTGACCAGCTGAAAGCGTTGGGGTTGAGCTTAGAAGACCTCGCAGAGCTCGTTGAGCAGCGTTCGCTTGAGACTCGAAGCGGTGAACTGATTAGTGACAAAGGTCGAATGGTGATTCGTGGTGACGGATACGCCGATGATCTACAGAAGTTGAACCAGCTTGTTGTGATTTCAGGAAGCAACGGGAAAATACTGCTGGGTGACATCGCCAAGTTAAGTCGTGGTTACCAATACAGTGGTTCTATCGTGCGTAACAACGGCTCTAACGCCATCGCCTTACTGGTCAGTACGAGCCAAACCGACAACCTCCTCAAAGTCAGTGAAGCAATCAGTGAAACGCTGGATGCACAACGTGCGATTTTGCCGTCGGATATTGAGCTGAATACCATGGCCGATATGGCACCTTACATTGAAGACCAGCTATTTCGTTTGAGTGAAAACGCATGGCAAGGATTATTGATCGTCGTAGTTCTACTTGGGATCTTTCTTGAGATTAGGCTCGCCTTTTGGGTCGCGATGGGCATTCCAATTGCGCTGACTGGAACCTTAGCAGCAATGCAGTTGTTCAACTACAGCATCAACGACATCACCTTGTTTGGTTTTATCTTGGTACTCGGTGTGCTGGTGGACGATGCGGTTGTTGTGGGTGAAGCGATACATGAAAAACGGACGGGTAACGTCGGCTATTCTCCTAATATCAATGGTTTATCAAATATAAACGGCTCCTCAAATCTAAACGGAAAGACAGCCGCTTGGCAGGGCGTTAATTCAGTATCAGTGGCTACCGTGTTTGGTGTGCTCACGACCATCGCAGCGTTTTCTCCAATGTTATGGATTAATAACGAGCTAGCCAAAGTGCTGGCTGGGTTTTCGGCTGTGGTGATTTTTGCACTGATATTCTCGCTTATCGAAAGCAAGTTTATTTTGCCGTCACACTTGGCTCAGCTTTCTGTGAAAAAGCCATCAAAGGGTTTGTTCGCCAAAGTTCAGAATGCTGCTCAAGGCGGGTTGCAGTGGTTTAATCTCAACATCTACAAGCCAGTATTGGAGTTTGCACTTGGCTACAAAGTCGCGTCCCTGCTTGGGTTTGTGGCGGTTATCTCACTGGCTTATGGTATGTGGTCTAACGGTGCGATTCGAAGTGCGTTGTTTCCTGAAATTCCGGGGCGTTACATCACTGCGGTTATTGAACTGGAAGATGGCGCGCCTTTGCCTTTACAGCGCCAAGCCTTGTTGCAAGTAGAGCAAGCAATGACACAAGTTGAAAAAGGTTTGATGGACGATTACCCATTACAAGAAAAGCCTGTTGTGAATCTGCTTGCTTGGTCTGATGGCTATGGCGAAATCGAAGTCACAGCCGAGCTCACCAACGAATCCTTAAGCTCATTGCCGGGGAATTTATTGTTGAAGCGATGGAGAGAACACACAGGGCAAATCGAAGGCGCTTATTCGGTTAAATTCAGTGCGGCAGAGGAGCCTGCTGGTGGAACATTCTTAACGATCTCTTCCAATGATCGTGAGCTTGCTTCTCTCGTTAGCGAGGAGTTAGCGGATACCTTAGCCTCGTTGAAAGGCGTATCGGATGTCTACGACGACGGTCAGGATGGTTTGCCGCAAGTTCGATTGGTATTGAATCAATATGGTCAGCAACTTGGGTTAACGCAAGCGAAATTGGCTCAGCTAGCAGGCGAAGCGTTTGGCGAAAGAGAAGTCCATCGCCTGCTAGAAAACGGGCAAGAGACCAAGGTGCTGCTGCAGTATCCAAGGGATGAGCGCAGAACCTTAGCTCAGCTACAACAGGCTCTTATCATGTTACCTAATGGCGGAAGTGTGATGATGGGGGATATTGCTGAGTTTCGTCATGAGCAAGAACCACAAGTGGTTTATCGCCGCGACCGAGAGCAAGTGATTAACCTGTATTGGAAGCAGAACCGAGACCTGCAATCACCAGAGAAAACACGTGAGCAACTCGCAGATACGATTGAATCTCTGCACTTACAGTTTCCGAGTGTGACGATAAAAGCGGGCGGCGAATTTGAAGAAATTGGTGAGGTGTCGAACGGCTTCAAATCAGCGATGATACTGACGCTCATCATGATCTACATTTTGTTGGCGGTGCCTTTGAAGTCTTATTGGCAGCCGATGATCATCATGGCAGTGATCCCGTTTGGTTTTGCAGGTGCGATTTTTGGTCACTACTTGATGGACTTACCCATCAGCATTCTTTCGATGTTCGGCATGATGGCCATGACAGGCATCGTGATTAATGATTCGTTGGTGTTGATCACTCGTTTTAACGCTGAATACCGCCAAGGGGTGCCGTTACAGCAAGCGTTAGTGATTGCGGGTACCAGCCGATTGAGAGCGATCTTCCTAACCACGATTACCACTGTGTGTGGGTTATTGCCATTATTGAGTGACACTGCAGAACAGGCGCAATACTTAAAACCTGCGGCGGTATCTTTGGTGTTTGGTGAGCTGTTTGCCACTGCAGTAACGCTGATTTTGATTCCCGTCCTGCTTGGTTTGTTTTGTCGCAAACTGCCGCTGGTTGAAAATCTAATCGAAAAAGAACTGGGCGAGCAAGATTCATTAGAAGAACTCACTTTGGAGCGCTCGTGATTGATTTTATAAAGGACAAAGACGATAGTGAAGCCAAGTTTCCAGTTCAATGAAGCTATCCAGTTCAATAAAGCTGTCCAGTTCGGCGAAGTTAGCTGACAGTAAGACTAAAGCCAATGTACCTGAGACCAAAGACTGTATGACGCAAGAGAACAAACCTGCTTTGCATTTAGAACCAGCTTTTAAACTGGTGCCTGAGATTACATTGATTGAATCTTTGCCAGAGCACCTTCAAAAACGCTTTACGCATGCATTGACCTTGATGCATGAAGAGTGGGGTGAGCGTCGTACGTGGGAAGAAATCGCAACAGAGAGCGCGATTTCGCCATACCACTTTCATCGTCAGTTTACTGAGTTGTTTAACGAAACTCCGGGTCAGTATCTAAGCCGAGTTCGGTTACAAATCGCGGTGGGTTTGTTGATCAACGATGAGCCGTGGAGCGTGATTGAAATTGCTCAGTATTGTGGCTACTCATCGTCACAGTCATTAGGTAAGGCGCTCAAGCGGGAGCTTGGTGTTACTGCAAAACATATTCGAGAAATGGGCTACAACGCGACGCCTAAGGAAACGGCAGACTTCATCCAGAAATTGGCACATCCAGGTGTGCAGTCTTCGATGGAGAAAGAGCTAGTTAAATCTATGCCGATCGAGCTGGTTTGGTATCCAGAACGCGGCATGCAAAAGCTTAAACTGGAAGATCCTGATTGGGACACGGTATTTGAAATCTATGGTCAGAAGTCGACGCACTTGATGGGCACCACACCAATAAAACAGATGAATAATAAATGGGACGACATCGACGCTGAAATAGGAAATTGGCAAGTCGCGAAAGACCGTTACGATATGACCATTCCTGAAGGCTACTACTTATGCAGCGACGTTTATCTGGTTTCGGATGTGGCGTACAGCACAGCGTTAGAAGCTCTGTTTAAGGCGGTTGAACAACAAGGTTTGAAGTTAGATGTGCAAGGTTATTTGGTAGAGATGATTCGTCAGATCGATACTGATGATGTCGAAGGCGTGACGTTTTCATTCCAGTTGCCCGTTTTAGCGACATTAGAAAAGTAACACCAGACCGAGCGTTTCAGTTTGTTAGCTAATTCCAATAAAAAGGCTCCTCAAATGAGGAGCCTTTGTTTTATTTCAAGGAACCGTTTACCAAGAAACCGGTTATCAAGAGCCTCTGTTCGACGGGTTTAGCCGTTAAACAGAGTAGGGGGATTAAGCCTCTGCTGTTACTTTATCGCTGCTCATCTTTTTAAGCGCAGCGTAACCAAAGCCTGTTACTGCTGTACCTGCTGCAATCGCCACTAGGTACATAAGAACTGGAGAGATAGCACCAGGAATTAGTAGTACGAACAAGCCGCCGTGTGGAGCCATTAGCTGTGCACCAAACATCATTGAAAGAGCGCCAGTTAGTGCACCACCCGCCATACAAGCTGGGATAACACGCATTGGATCTTTCGCTGCGAATGGAATTGCACCTTCAGAGATGAAACATAGACCAAGAACGAATGATGCTTTACCCGCTTCACGCTCGCCTGCTTCAAACTTGTCTTTCACTAGGAAAGTCGCAAGGCCCATACCTAGAGCTGGAACCATACCTGCTGCCATGATTGCTGCCATTGGTGCGTAAGTTTGCGAAGCCAGTAGACCAACACCGAACGTGTAAGCGGCTTTGTTTACAGGGCCACCAAGGTCGAAACACATCATTGCGCCTAGAATAACACCCAGAAGAATCGCGTTAGACGTTCCCATGTTGTTTAGGAAAGTGGTCATTGCGCTCATCACGCCAGAAACAGGGCCACCCACGATGTAAACCATCACAAGACCAGTGAACAAACTCGCGATAAACGGAATGATCAGGATTGGCTTGAGGGCTTCCATGGACTGTGGAAGTTGAACTTTGTCGGCAATGAATTTCGCTGCGTAACCGGCAATGAAACCCGCTGCGATACCACCTAGGAAACCTGCGCCCGTTGAGCTAGCCAACATACCGCCAATTAGACCTGGAGCCAGACCCGGACGGTCAGCAATAGAGAATGCAATGAAACCAGCAAGAACAGGGATCATCAGTGCGAATGCAGAACCACCACCGATAGTCATCAGTGCTGCTGCTAGTGTGCCTTCTTCTTTAAACGCTTCGATACCGAATACGAAAGAGAGTGCGATGATCAAACCACCCGCAACAACCACAGGAAGCATGTGCGATACACCTGTCATTAGGTGCTTGTACACGCCTTTCTTCTCGTCAGTAGGCGCTGAATTTGAAGAAGCAGTGTGTTGGTATGGTTTAGCTTCTGCGAATGCTTTTTCCATCTCTTGCTTTGTTTTCTTCAAAGCAGGACTTGTCGTTGTTTTGTATAGCGCTTTGCCGTTAAAACGATCCAGAGGAACGTCGATGTCAGCTGCGATGATAACAAGATCAGCGTCTGCGATTTCTTGGTCAGTCAGTTGGTTTTTCGTACCTACAGAGCCGCGAGTTTCCACTTTAATTTGGTGACCTAGGCGTTTGCCTTCTGCTTCAAGCGCTTCAGCTGCCATAAAGGTATGTGCAACACCCGTTGGGCAAGCGGTAATCGCTACGATCTTTTTGCTGCTTGTACTTGCTGTTGTAGAAGAGTTTGCTGAAGTACCAGTAATTTCAACTGTAGTCTCAACTTGAGAAGCGTCTAATACCGTTGCTTCTGCTACCGCTTTCTCTAGAAATGCTTTTGCATCAGCAGTGCATTCAGAGATAGCCGCTTGGTACACTTTTTTGCCAACAAAGCGCGCTTTATCAACGTTTGTGTTGGCTGCGATAACCACAACGTCGCTGCTGTCGATAGTGTCTTGCGATACGGTTGAGTCTGGTAGCACGCTTGATTGACATTCAATAGCGGCGTTCCAACCCAGTGCTTTTGTCGCTTGCTCTAACAAGCCTGCGGCGATGATGCTGTTTGCTACGCCACTAGGGCAAGCTGTGATAATGGTAATATTCATAATAAACCTTTTGTCCTATTTGCTTGTGTCTAACTGGCTAGTTGGAGCACTAAGCGACTGTAATTGGATATTTTGTAGTACTGAATCCAGCTCTTGTTGGCTGGTGATGCCCACGCCTACCTGTGAAACTGCTAGAGCAGATAGGGCGGTTGCGAATTTAATAAGTTCTGGTTTTGGCATCTGCTGCATGTGACCCCAACACAGGCCTGCTACTAAGGTGTCACCTGCGCCTACTGTGCTTACCACTTGCATACGTGGTGGCTGTGCATGTAGCCATTCACCTTGGTTTAGCCACATCACGCCTTCTGCGCCAAGTGATACCACGATGTTATCGATGCCTTTTTCACTCAGAACTTGGCCTGCGTGTTGGCATTGGTCACGTGTGGTCAGTTCTGCATTGAACAGCTGAGACAGCTCTTCATCGTTTGGCTTAATTAACCAAGGTTGTGCATTGATACCGGCTTTAAGTGCGTCACGGCTGCTGTCGAATAGCACCTTTTTACCTAGGTCACGCAAGCGTTGTACCCAAGAAGCGCAAAGCTCTGGCGATACACCTTGTGGCAAGCTGCCTGCAATCACGAAGTAATCGTGTGTTTCAGCCAGTTCTAACAAGGTTTCTTCAAACGCTTTAATCGCGTCAGCATTAACAGGAACACCTGGGAAGTTGATGTCGCTTACTTGGCCTGAGTTCTCTACCAACTTCACGTTGATACGAGTCGCGCCATCTACACGGATAAAGCGGTCAGTTGCGCCCATCTGTTCGAACAGTTGGCAGAAGGCTTCTTCGTTATTGCGACCAAGGAAACCTGTTACGGTCACTTTCGCGCCAAGCTCTGAAAGTACTTTTGCTACGTTTACGCCTTTGCCTGCCGCATGTAGAGAGCCTTTGTTCACTAGGCTCACTGAACCCACGTTAAGTGCGTCGATAGCGCCAGTTAGGTCGAGAGCAGGGTTTAGCGTAACGGTAACGGCTTTGATTTGTTTATCAGACATATCTATTCCTTAACCTTCGCCAAGGCCTGAAGCGATAGCTTTACCAATCGATTCAAGTGCTTGTGCTGCATCTTCACCTTCAGCAACAAACTGAAGCTGGTGGCCGTGTTTAACGCCAAGTGCGATTACTTTCATCAAGCTCTTCGCGTTCACTTCTTTTCCGTCGCCATCTAGGTTTGAAACGCGGATCGTTGATTCGAATTTCTTCGCTTCAGCGACTAGCATTGCACCTGGACGAGCGTGTAAGCCGTGTGCGTTTTTGATTTTGAATACTGCGCAGTTGTCATCGTCTTGAGACGCTGTAGAAACCGCTTCACCTTTCAGAAGGCCAATCACTTGTGCAATGTCAGCGGTTAACAGTTGTTGCTGTTTACCTTCGAAAACCATCTTGCTTAGGTTTGCCAGAATAGATTGGTGTGCGCTGTTACAAGCGGCGAATGCGACCAATGCTTTCACTGGTGTGCCTTCGTACTCACAATGGTTTGCCGTTGAAACGAAAGATACGCCAGTGCGAGTTACGCCTTTATCGCTGCCCAACAACCACAGGCCTTGGCCTAGGTGAGTCGGTGTTTTTGTCACTAGGTCGGCAACGAATGTGTTGTCTGTGCAACCAGTGTTCTTAAGAAGGCCGCCCGCAACTGCAGACATTTGAATCATGTCGCTTGCAGGGAACAGCAGTTGAACTAAAGAAGCGTCTAGGTCGGCTTCTAGTTGAACTTCGCCATTAAGTAGGGCGATGATTTCGTCTTCTGATTTCGCTTGCTTTAATTTCTCTTCAACGCCGTCAGCCGCTAGCACTTTCGTTAGCTGCTTAAGAATGCCTAAATGCTCGTCAGATTTAGCCGCAATACCAATTGCTACGTAAACACGGTTGCCGTCTGCCCAATCAATGCCTTCAGGGAAGTGGTGTACCGCAACGCCTGTCTCTTTTACTAGGCCACGCGTGTCCGTTGTGCCGTGAGGAATCGCGATGCCGTTACCTAGGAACGTAGAGTTCTGGTTTTCACGGTTCAGCATTCCTTCAACGTAGCCAGAATCCACTAAGCCTTTCGCGGTTAGGTCGCCAGCAATGTTCTGGATAGCTTTGAATTTGTCATCGGCCGTTTGACCAAGAGTGATGTCAGATTTTGATAATTTAAGCATGGTGCCTCTTTAGCGTATAGCTTGAGAATTTGTGTATCGCTACGATTCAGTCTAGAGCAAGAATTAGTGGACTTTACTCGTTGCTTTGCTCTTTGTTTTACTTTAGCTGAATCGGTTCAGCATTCAGTGTAAAAAAATTCAGCAAAGCCGATTTTGGTTTTCAAAATAGTTTTGCTGCGTGTCGTAAGTTCAGTTTCGTTAATAACGAAAAGTTGAATCACAACAAATGACGCTCAATCCATACAAAAGGATGATTGAAGTCACTTTTCAGATTTTGCTGAATCCTTTCAGCTTTTATACTGAATCGATTCAGCATATAATTCAACTAATCCGAGGATCAGATCATTGGTTATATGATCCTACGCACAAAATACAGGTCACCCATATGACACTTGATGAAATTGCTAAATTGGCTGGAGTATCGAAAACCACGGCCAGTTATGTCATCAACGGCAAGGCGCAGAAATACAGAATCAGTGAAAAGACTCAGCAAAAAGTCATGGCGGTTGTGGAAGAGTATAACTACCGACCAGACCATGCTGCTTCGTCGCTGCGTGCTGGTAATAGCCGTTCATTTGGTTTGATTATTCCTGATCTGGAAAACAGCAGTTACGCGCGTTTAGCAAAACTGATAGAGCAGAACTCCCGTAAAGTGGGCTATCAGATTTTGATTGGTTGCTCTGATGATGACGCTGAAACCGAGCGAAAGGTCGCTGAAGCTTTGGTCAGTCGTCGTATCGATGCCTTGCTTGTTGCGAGCTCAATGCCAGACGCCAACGAGTTTTACTTGAAACTGCAAAATTCAGGTACACCTGTAATTGCGATTGACCGTCCGTTAGACGATGAGCATTTTGCTTGCGTGATCAGTGAAGATTTCGAAGCCGCGTTTGAACTGACTAATTCGATTCTCGATGACAGTATTCACAGTGTTGGTTTGATTGGTGCACTGCCTGATCTGAACATTTCGCGTGAACGTCAGCTAGGTTTTGAAGCGGCGAACAAAGCGCATACTCAACAAACAGGGCTCACAGACAACAAGCCGATGGTTGTCGGTTATGGTGAGCACTTTGATAGAGAATCAGGGCGCGAGGTTTTTGAAGACTGGATAGCTAAAGGCACAGTTCCTGATGCGATTGTGACTATGTCTTACACCTTATTAGAGGGTGTGTTGGATGTGATGGTCGAAAAGCCAGAGCTGATCAATCAAGTAAAACTGGCAACCTTTGGTGATAACCGTTTATTGGACTTCTTACCCTTTAAAGTCCATTCACTGCCGCAACAATTTGAAGTGATTGCCGATAGTGCTTTTGCCTTGGCGTTAAATGCTTCCGCTAAACGTTATCAAGCGGGTATTGAACTCGTGCCAAGAAGCTTAGTGAAACGAGGCTAGCTCGAGTTTTACTGTTAGCTAGAAGCCTCGCGTTTAGCTCGAGCTTGGAATTAACTCGAGCTAAGCAATAAGCCCAACTCTACAATGGCAACAATGCCGAGCAACAAAGCCAACACTTTCCAAAACTGGATCGGGTTTCGGTTTATCAAAGGTTGCTTGGCTTTGCTTTTGACCAAGCTTTGGTTTGGTGTGTAAAGGTCTGCCACAAAATCCCCCAACACTTGATGACGTTCGCTTGGCGACTCCGCGCAGGCTTTTTGTAACACCAAATCCACCCAGCTTGGTAAGTCCGCTCGTTTCTGAGTGATGGGTTGGTATTCCCATTGATGGTGGCGAGATTGCTTAAGCGATTGCGCGGTCATTTCAGAGTAGGGCAATTCACCGGTTAGCATCTCATAGCCAATCACAGCGATAGAGAACAGATCAGAGCTGGTGGTCGCGCTGTTATGTTTGATGGTCTCGGGTGCAATGTAATTGACCGCACCTAATGGAGTGTCGTCTTTGTCTGCGAGCTCTCCCTCTTCAAGTCCTCTGACTAATACAGCGCCAAGGTCGATGATTTTTATCTCACCATCATGTTGAAGCATAATGTTCTCGGGCTTTAAGTCTCGGTGCACCATGTCTGCGCGTTGTAATACTCGAATACCTTGTGTGATTTTTTCTAGTATGTCGCGTACTTCATTGAGTGACGGTTTTGGATTGTCGTACATCCATTGTCTTAGCGTGATGCCTTCTACCCATTCGCAGATTTGATATAAGAATTGCGAGTTCTCTGGCGTAGGGTAGACCTTCATTACTTTCTTATTGTTTAGCAAGATCCCCGCCCATTGTTCATTAAAGAAAGCTCTCAGTTGCGAAGGGCTATCGTGATATTGGACGGAAGGGACTTTCAGCACGAACTCGGTTTGTGTCTCTTTCTGCATCACACGATACACATGGCTTCTAGAGCCTGCATACAACACCTCAAGCACCATAAAGTTGTCGATACTTTGCCCGAGCTTTAACGCGGGTGGGATGGCACGTTTAGCCAGCTTTTCATGGAACTCAATGAGCGAAGGTTTAGGTAGATGGCTGACTTGCACAATCAAACAGCTCACGTTGTCTGAGCTATTGTGGCTTAAAGCAGTGTTACAGATGGTTTGTGCTGCGTATTCGAAATCCGCTCCTGGCTTATCGATGTGTTCATTGAAGGTGTTGGGCGAGACAAATTCATGCACACCATCCGAAGTGAGGATAAAGCAGTCGTTTTTCTTGATAGGCAGGGTTTGATAGTCAACGTTGAGTTGGTTATCCATGCCTAAGGCGCGTGTTAGGTAATGCTTCTGTCCCATAGTTTTACGTGTATGGTTGCGGGTCAGTTGGCGTAATTCTCCATCTCTTAATAAGTAAACTCGACTGTCACCGACATGGAATATATGCGCTGTGTTGGATTTCAATATCACACTGCTGAATGTAGAAACTAGGGCGTTGTGGTTCACTTGTTGAGCGGGGTGAATGTTAGAAACAGACGTGTTGAAGAGCCAAGAGTTGAGCGAGGTTAGGACTTTTTGCGCTGAACGCTGAATGCTCCAGCTATTTGGCGTGGCGTAATAGTCGTCGATAAACTGCATCACGCTGGTGTGACTGGCTTTCTGGCCGTGTTCACTGCAACTCGCGCCGTCTGCTATGCAGGCGACACTGCCTTTCAACTCTTGCTCAGAACGAGTCTTCGGGTGTTTTACAATGATGGCGTCTTGGTTTTCATCACGTATGCCTTTATTCGAATAACCACCAAACTTGAGTGTGAGCTGGTTGTTTGATTCCGGCGTGACGACTTGCCCTTGGCTGAATGAAATTGTCATAACTGGTCTTCTTCTTAACTGGCTGTCTTCTCATTTGCTTGAGAGCACATCTGAGGAAGAACAAAAGCCCTAGTGAACCTAGAGCCTTTGAACGCAGTACCAAAGTGGTGAAACACACCTCGGTACTACTCCCGATTCAATGAGTGGTTAGCTCGATACGTTAATCAAGGTCACGCTACCGTCGTCATTCACTTCAGCAATTTGACCGTTAGGCTCTTCCATGAACAGAAGAGTTACAAAGCCAAGTACCGCTGTTGCAGCAATCACTAAGAAGAACGTTTGGTAGCTCACGAATGACAACACAGTTAGGTAAACTACCGCACCCACGTTACCGTAAGCACCTGTCATACCAGCAATCTGACCTGTCATACGACGCTTGATTAGAGGAACTGTTGCGAATACTGCACCTTCACCCGCTTGCACGAAGAAAGAACACGCCATCGCTGCGACAACCGCTAGCCATACAGGCCATGTGCTGTCGACTTGACCCATTGCGAAGTAACCCACAGCAAGACCAATCGTTAGAATAAGCAGTGTTGGTTTACGACCGAATTTGTCTGAAATCCAACCACCACCTGGGCGAGACATTAGGTTCATAAAGGCATAAGCCGATGCAACCATACCTGCAAGAACCGGTGTTAATTCAAAGGTATCAGAGAAGAACAGTGGCAGCATAGAAACAACAGCCAGTTCAGAACCAAATGTCGCGAAGTACAATACGTTAAGTACCGCAACTTGTTTGAATTTGTATTGGTGAATCTCTGGTACTTCTTCTTTAAATACGTTCTTGTTTACTTTCCAAACTTGCGACACTTCGTACACGTAAAGCGCAGCCAAACCTGCATATACGGAGTAAACCGCCATGTCAGATAGCATGTTGATGTTGGTTGGTGATAGCTTCCATGTCAGTAGCGCTAAAGCGGCATACATTGGGATCTTCATAATAAGTAGGAAGAAAAAGTCACCCTTTGATGTCACTTCCATTGCTGTTACTTGAGCCGGTTTGAAGTAAGTAGAACCTTTTGGTGTATCCGTTACGTTTTTGTAGAACACAAACGAGAACGCTAAGCTCATTACGCCAGTAATACCGACCGCATAACGCCAGCCGTCTTCACCACCAAATGCTAAAGCCAGAGTTGGAAGCGTGAATGCTGCCGCTGCTGAACCGAAGTTACCCCAGCCACCGTAAATACCTTCAGCCGTACCCAGTTCATTGTGTGGGAACCACTCAGACACAAGGCGAATACCAACGACGAAGCCAGCACCAATGAAGCCTAATAGGAAACGAGCAATCGCCGCTTGAATGAAAGAGTCTGCCATAGCAAACATAAAACAAGGGATTGAACAGACCGCGAGTAGCGAAGAATAGACCAATCTTGGGCCGTATCTGTCGGTTAACATACCAATCGCGACACGTGCCGGAATGGTCAATGCAACGTTGAGAATAAGCAGTGTTTTGATTTCCTCAGTTGAAAGGCCAAGCGAGGTTTTCACCATTTGCAGTAGTGGGGCAAAGTT
The DNA here is from genome assembly GCF_025195005.1 of Vibrio sp. NC2. Taxonomy (NCBI): domain Bacteria; kingdom Pseudomonadati; phylum Pseudomonadota; class Gammaproteobacteria; order Vibrionales; family Vibrionaceae; genus Vibrio; species Vibrio sp. NC2. The sequence continues at coordinate 9,742 of NZ_JANVFC010000021.1, read as the reverse complement.
GAACCACACGACAAAGGTGATAAAAAAGGCCATCCAACTTAGGTGTAAGGTTTTCATCTTACCCGTAAATGAAAGCAGCGAAAATTTTGTGTTATCCATGGTTTAAATCCTTTAAATCTGGAAAATTACCCGGCTTTAGCTCGTGCGTTACTTCCGAAATTCGAACGCATTCATGTGGCTAAACCCTGTGCCGAAATTGCTCACGCTGATAAAGCGTTTACATGATGGTGTCGGCGATTAGTTAACTGGCGATAGCAAGCGGTGCGAGAACCTGAACTTGTTCTCCTTGCTTGCGAACTTCAAATTTCACGAGCTTGAGATCGGGTTGTTCAAGGCACGCGCCAGTTTCTAAGTGGTAATGCTGCTTGTATAAGGGTGAGGCTACGTAAGGCTCACCGCTTAATGAACCAATGATACCACGTGACATCACATTCGCCTTACCAACAGGATCGTAATTAGAGAGCCCATAAAGCGTGTCACTTCGCTTGCAGTAAAAAATAGCCACTTGGTTATCGTCTACTTTGGCGCAAATACCACCGTTTGGGGTTAGGTCCCGGGTGTTGCATACGGTTGTCCAATTTTCCATGACTTTCTCCTAGTCAAAACATAAAACTAATAATCAATTTAATTAGGGTGATAGCCGACAGCAATTTTCTTGGGCTGAGCCACTGTCGACTATCGATATTGGGTTTAGTTGTTACTGATTCACTGACCGTCAATTCGGCTTACGAAACTTCCGTGACTTCGATTTGGTCAGCCTTGGTTAGCATTTCATCTCGTTGTGAATCTGAAGAAGAGCTCAAGCTCGGCTTAGGAAAACGCTGCTCTCGTTCTTTGATGAATGACAGGCTAGTGTCCATTTCTTCGCTGTTGATGTAGTGCTGGAAACGCTTCATTTTTTCAGGGTTTTCGATGGTGGTTTTCCACTCACATTGGTATTTTTCGATGTTAAGGGCGATATCGGCTTCAAGTTCTTCAGCAACGTTGAGCTTGTCTTCAATCACGACTTGCTTGAGGTATTCAATGCCGCCTTCAAGGTTTTCCATCCATACCGATGTACGCTGTAGGCGATCCGCGGTACGTGTATAGAACATCAGAATGCGGTCGATGTATTGCAGCAGGGTGGTTTCATCAAGGTCGGTCGCGAAAAGGTCACCATGGCGAGGGCGCATTCCGCCGTTACCACAGATGTAGAGGTTCCAACCTTTGTCGGTGGCGATAATGCCAAAGTCTTTTGATTGGGCTTCTGCACATTCACGAGTACAGCCAGAAACCGCAAACTTGATCTTGTGTGGTGAGCGTAAGCCTTTGTAGCGGTTTTCTAGTCGAATCGCTAAGCCAACACTGTCGTCGACGCCGTATCGACACCAAGTGCTACCCACACACGATTTCACGGTACGAACTGACTTACCGTAGGCATGGCCCGTTTCAAAACCCGCATCAATCAACTTTTTCCAGATGATTGGCAGTTCGTTAAGTTGAGCGCCAAACAAGTCGACACGCTGACCACCAGTGATCTTGGTGTAAAGGTCGAATTCTTTAGCGACTTCGCCAAGCACGATTAGTCTATCGGGTGTGATTTCACCGCCAGCAATACGCGGAACCACAGAGTAGGTGCCGTCTTTTTGCATGTTACCGAGGTAGATGTCGTTGGTGTCTTGCAGTTCTATGTGTTGATCTTCAAGGATGTAATCGTTCCAGTACGAAGCCAAAATAGAACCGACTGCTGGCTTACACACGGTACAGCCCAATCCGTTTCCATGAGAATCCAATAGCTCATCGAAGGTCTTAATTTTGTTGACGCGAATAATGTCGGTAAGCTCTTGGCGAGAATACGCAAAGTGCTCACAGATATCGTTAGAGACTTCCACACCTAGGTTACTTAGCTCGCTATCGAGAACCTGTTTAGCAAGGGCAGAACAACCGCCACAACCTGTTGAAGCGTTCGTGGTTTCTTTCAATGCGGCCATCGTGGTGCAACCCGCTGAAACCGCGTCTTTAATGTCGCCTTTGGTTACATCAAAACACGAACAAATCACTGCGCTATCGGGCAGAGCTTCAACACCCATTGCCGAACCTGAATCATCCGCGACATTAGGTAGAATCAGTACTGATGGGTTTTCAGGAAGAGGCATGTCATTTTGCTTTATTTGCAGTAGCGAACCGTAAGCCTCTGCATCACCGACCAATACTGCACCGACAATCTTTGTGCCGTCTGCCGAGATGATCAGGCGCTTATAAACTTTTTCAATTTCATCGTTATAGGTATACGACTGAGCGCCTTCTGTCTTGCCATGTACTTCACCAATACTGGCCACATCGACGCCAAGCAGTTTGAGTTTGGTACTCATGTCAGCGCCAGTAAACGAAGCGTCGCTTGTTCCGTCCGATAAGATATGCGAAGCCGCGACTTTCGCCATGGAGTAACCAGGGGCGACTAAGCCGAAGATCTTGTTGTCCCAAAGCGCACACTCTCCAATCGCATACACGTTGTCGATGTTAGTTTGGCAGTGATCATTAATCACGATGCCGCCACGTTCACCAATGGCGATATCAGAGCTGCGAGCTAGGGCATCTTGAGGGCGAATACCTGCAGAGAACACGATCATATCGGTTTCAAGGTAGGTGCCGTCTGCAAAGTTCATTCTGTAGCGAGCGTTCTCACCCGCGACTATCTCAGAGGTTGCCTTCTCGGTATGAACTTGCACGCCAAGGTCTTCAATTTTTCTGCGCAGTAGAGCACCGCCACCGTCATCTAACTGCACGGCCATCAGGCGAGGTGCAAATTCAACAACATGTGTTTCCAAGCCAAGGTTTTTGACTGCGTTTGCCGCTTCTAAGCCAAGCAGACCACCACCAATAACGACGCCAGATTTGCTGCCTTTGCTAGATAGTTCAATGGCGTCTAGATCTTCGATGGTGCGATAAACGTGGCAGTGTTCTTGGTCGTTACCGGGAATTGGGGGAACAAAAGGGAATGAACCGGTCGCCAGAATCAAGGTGTCATAACTCTCGGTATGTCCCGATTCAGTCACAACGCACTTATTTTCAGTATCCAGTTGAGCGACTCTCGCGTTGAGAAGGTAATTGACGCCATTACTTTGGTAATACTCTTCGCTGGTTAATGCTAAATCATCAGCATTTCCGCGCTTGAAGTAAGCGGTCAACTGAACACGGTCGTAGGCCAACCTTGGCTCTTCACTAAAAGTAATAACATCAAACTCATCACTGTCTGATTGCAGGATGTTGTCGATAAATTTGTGTCCAACCATGCCGTTACCAACAACGACGATTTTCTTCTTGCTCATAATCCATTCCTTATTCTCGGCGTCACCATCACTAGCATCTAATTTCTAGTCGTTAGCAGATGAATACCGGGTTGAGATTCCACTCAATTCATAATCATCAAGAAAAACAAAAATGTTTTTTCTAAGTCTTGGTTTTTAGTGGAGCAAGGAGGGTGCCAGATTACGGTTTGTTCATTTAAATAAAAATTAACTTATAACTTTCAGTGGCTTAAAAAGTAGAGGTAGCACGCAATTACCCCTAAAGTGGTATGTAAATTTTTTGTTAGATTTATATAAATGAGCGTTTGTGGTGCAACTTTCCGCAAGATGGTGCAAAAATTAAGTTTCTATCTTGGTTAAGTTCGATTTTGTTCAGCGTTGATATTTTATATTTAATTAAGTTGTTGTTTTTAAGTGGAAATATTTCAATTTGGTCGACTGGTATTAAGTGGCGTGCTATTTGCTTGGTTTGAGTAATTACAATTATGGATAATTGAGCGAGAAACGGATGACCGATTCAAACAGCGGCTGGATAAAATCAACCTGTGCTTATTGTGGTGTAGGGTGTGGAATAGAAGCGAGACCGACATCGTTAGGAAAACTAGAAGTACGTGGTGATAAAGATCATCCATCAAACTATGGAAAGCTATGTACTAAAGGGATTGCGCTTGGTGATACCGTCACGCCTTTAGGACGCCTAACACAGCCTGCTCATATTCAGAATGAGCAAAAACAAGAGCTGGACTGGAACAGTGCCACTCAGTTGGTCGCAGACAAATTCAATCAAACCATCGAAGAATTTGGGACCGATTCGGTTGCGTTCTATGTTTCTGGTCAGCTGCTTACCGAAGACTACTACGTTGCTAATAAATTGATGAAAGGCTTCATCGGCAGTGGCAACATCGACAGTAATTCTAGGCTATGTATGGCTTCAACCGTGGTTGGGCATAAGCGAGCATTTGGCGCAGACACCGTACCTGTCTGTTACGAAGATCTCGAGCAAGCCGATCTGGTTGTGATTACAGGCTCCAACCTAGCATGGTGTCATCCGGTACTTTTCCAAAGGCTAAGAGCCGCGAAACAAGCCAACCCTGCATTGAAAGTCATCGTCATCGACCCGCGTTATACCGATACCTGTGAAATCGCAGACATTCACTTGGCATTGGAATCTGGCTCAGACGTGGCGCTGTTTAACGGCTTATTGGGCTATCTCGACGATAACGACAAGCTAGATGCAGACTACATAGAAAACCACACTCAAGGCTTTACTGAATCAATTCGATCTGCGACTCGCTACCGTTATACCGAATCAGGCTATACCGAATCAGGCTGGGGCGACAAAAGCGTTCCTGAGCTCACAGGGTTAACAGAGCAGCAGCTAAAACAGTTCTACAGTTTGTTTGCATCGAACGAGAAGGTGCTGACCATTTACTCCCAAGGCGTGAACCAATCGACACAAGGGTGTGACAAGGTGAATGCCATTATTAACTGCCATTTAGCCACCGGAAAAATCGGCAAGCCGGGAATGGGGCCATTCTCTGTCACAGGACAACCGAACGCGATGGGTGGGCGTGAAGTAGGCGGCTTAGCCAATACCTTAGCCGCGCACTTTGAATTTGGTGATCCGCAATCACACCAAACGGTGAGCGAGTTCTGGCAAACCGACAGCTTAGCCACACATGCGGGTTTAAAAGCGATTGACCTGTTTGATGCCATGAATGAAGGCAAAATCAAGGCGGTGTGGATCATGGCAACCAACCCAGTCGTGAGCCTGCCTGACAGTGAAAAGATCAAAGCCGCATTAGAGAAGTGCCCATTTGTGGTGGTGTCGGATTGTATTGCTGATACGGAAACCACTCGCTTGGCCGATGTGGTGCTGCCCGCGCAAGGGTGGAGCGAGAAGTCGGGTACTGTGACCAACTCTGAGCGCCGCATCTCACGTCAACGCCGTATATTACCAAGCCCAGGGGAAGCTAAACCTGATTGGTGGATCTTAAAAGAAGTCGCACAAAAAATGGGATTCAAAGAGCAGTTCGAGTTCCGCCACGAAGGTGAGATCTTCAAAGAGTATTGCGAGATGACAGCGCTCGGCAATGAGACAGGCAAAGCCCGTGACTTGTGCTTAATTGGACTCACGCAACTGGATGAGAAAGACTATGGTGAACTCACTCCACAGCAATGGCCAGTGCTAGAGTATCAACCAGAGATCATCGAGCAGCGCATGTTCACCAATGGCGAGTTTTTTACTGAATCAGGCAAAGCGCAGTTTATTGCAGTCGAACACGACAAACCGATTGCCGATACCAGCCTTGAATTCCCACTTATCATGAACACAGGCCGAATCCGAGACCAATGGCACACCATGAGCCGCACGGGCTTGGCCGCAGGTTTAGGAGAACACACACCAGAACCCTTTGTCGCTATGCATCCAGATACCGTTGCAGAGCTTGGCTTAGACGAGTTTGGGTTAGATGCCTTCAACCACGTCACTATTAATCCGGTGGTGAAAGTGCGCAGTGCACAAGGGGAGTGCCAAGCCCGCTTAGTAGTAACCAAAGAGATGCGCCGAGAACAAGTCTTCATGCCTATCCACTGGAATGCCCCAACCGCCAAAGACAGCAAACCATGCGACTTGATTTTGCCTCATACCGATGCGGCATCAGGCCAACCAGAATTCAAACACACACCCGTTGTAGTAGAGCCGTCTGGTTATCGCAGTGAAGCCGCACTGGTCAGCGACAAGGTGATGGATTGCAGTGGTTTTGATTACTGGGTACGCCAAAGAGTGGAGGGTGGTTTTCTGTATCGTATCTCGTCATCCAAGAACCCAATGGAGTTGGTGATTCAGCTTGCTAATACCCTTGATGCCTTGCCAGAACCTAACGTGGAGGCAATAAAATCACTCCATTACCACGGCAATAAGTCATTCAAGAACTACGGTTCTGCCAAACTGGGTCAGTCTGGCGTAAAGCAAGCCTTTGTGGTGAACAGTAAGCTTGACCATCAAAGCATTGAATGGCTGGTGGAGTGCCTAACCCGAGAAGCCGATGAAGAGTTCGAAGCTGAGTTTTTGAGCACTATGGCGAAGTAGTTATTACCTCTCACTTATCCATACCTATAACAAAAACGCCGACAATCACGTCGGCGTTTTTGTTTGAGAACACGACTCTTAAGTTATGACAACTCATAGTCTGAATTGCGGTTCACTCACATATTGGGGAGTTTTCTGCATTTTGCCGAAACTATATGGAAAATTTCTGCTTTTCGTCATGTTTGATACGAAGATAAGTAGGTAAGATTATGTTATTAAATGAGTTATTAGACTAAGTGTAGTGTGTCTTGGAAACTAGACAGAATTGTTTCAGGGACAAAATGCAGAATTATTCTGTCTAATATAGCTGTTATGTGATTATGGAGAATCGATGAGTTACACCATTGCAATAGTTGACTTTAAACTACCTGAAAACTTTGATGAAGCAGTCGCGCTTGTAAATCCTTTGACTGAAATTGATGTCGAAGAAATTGAAGTTATCTACCAACAATTTCATGATGAAGTCATTAAACTGTTTCCGTGCTTATGCAGTCTATCTGATGAAGATGTCGATAATGGGGTTTGGTGTGACGGTCCATTAATCAATAACTTTACTGTCAAAGCTCCTGTTATTGGTTTTTCTTACTCAAAAGCGGAAGAAGCGCTTCCTGTTGTAGGACAACTTGCATTAAAAATGGGGTTGTCCATTTTAGATTGGCAATCACAGCAGGTTTATAATCCGTAAAATCACATAACAAACGACTATGGCGTCAATGATTAATTTTTGGCAGTGTTTTCATCCCACATGGCGCAATCTCTCAGCATAGAGTTAAGAGTCACAACCATCTTTCGAACACACGCGATTATTGCGACCTTTTTAGGCTTTCCAGCAGCTAAAAGCCGAGTATAAGTTGCTTTGAATACGGGGTTACTGACTTATGGAGTATTACCTTAACATTTTGGTCTACGGCATGAAGACTGAAGTAGTTTTTAGCTAGGCCGATACTGCAGAAATAAGAAGAATCAGACACGGTGCCTACGATGCATTTAAGTACCACATAACTGTGGCAGATCCTCGGTAGGGGGAATCCGTGTCATTCGTTAAGTGTAAGTTGTAACACTGGTAGACTTAGACCTAATTTAGGATAGTAAATGAAACTTTTCGAACTGTTGTCTTTAAAAAATAACGATGTGTTGCCTGAGTCCTCAAAGGTTCATCTTGCTGTATGGAACGGGGAAGATAACCCATTAGATGTGTATCTTTCGGGAGAGTTTGAAGATTGGCAGTCGTGGCAATCAAAAAGAAATTTTGAGAGAAACTATATTGTTTCTCTCATCCAATTGGCAGGCACTGATCGCTGGTTGTTTGTTGGCAGTTATAACTCCATCGAGAGTAAATACTTCGAAGAACATAATCGCTTTAAATATCAAACAAGTGAAATAGACTCATTGAATGAACTGGCAGGTAGGCTGATTGTTTCATTCAAGCGTTCAGGTCGAGCTTCGTATTTACTAGCTGAAAATTGGTCTGAAAATATGTTTGTTTCCGAAATTCTTCCTAAAAGGATGGTTGTTGAGGAATTTAAGGGCTATAGCAATACCTCTTTATCCAAAGCTAAATTGGATCTGATTATTAATCAAAATTTGGATTCTTGGCGTTCTGCATTATCTGCTGTTTCAGGTATATATCTAATTACAGATACTGCTACTGGCAAGTTGTATGTAGGCAGTGCCACTGGTTACAGTGGAATTTGGCAACGTTGGTGTGATTACTCATTTAATGGACATGGCGGAAATAAGGAGTTAAGGATGGTTTTGAAAAAAGAAGGGGATGATTATTCTTCTAACTTTCAATATTCCATTCTAGAAATCGCAGATACACATACTCATTCTGAATCAATAACAGAACGCGAGACTTACTGGAAAAATGTATTGTGTTCTAGAGAGTATGGATACAATTCAAATTAACAGCATTTAACAAGTTGCTTAAACGGAACTAATGGAGTTATACAAATGAAAGGCGATTTTGAATTTGTCCTTGATTTAGCAGAAAAGTTTTTCGTACAAGATGAAGTTCAGAAAAAATTCAAACTGATCAATGAGTACGAGTTTACGGGTTGGGAGATATGGTTTCAGATAGAGTTTGCGAGTTTTCTACAGCAGCATGATGCAGTATCTGAAATAATACGTGAGTTTGGCTATTCGATCGATAAACGCATGCGCGGAAGTCAAACAAGAATGCATATAGATTTTCTTATACGGAAAAAGCGCAGCTCTCGAAGCTCCTATATCGCTCTAGAGGTTAAGCAAAACCAAAATGCATCCTCTTGTGTTAAGGGAATGATGAATGACATTCAGAAAATTTGGAAGCTAAAAAAGTCAGAGGATGACTTGCGTAGTATGTGGTGTTTAGGCATTTATCCAACGGTCGAAGATGAAAATATTACACAGATTATTGATAAACAATCAAAGTTAGTTGGTGTTGAGTTGCCTAAACATTTAATACAAACAAAAAAAATCCCGAACACTAGTTTCTCATTCACCCTGCTATAGTAACCTAACAAATTGCTTTAATGGACTTCTAACGCTTGGCAGTTTTGGTTACAAGTAGTTTTGTGCTTTAAGGTGCGTTGCTTTGGGTTGGGTGATCCCGTTGTTCACCCCTTAATAGGCGCTGTACGAAATCATCATTTACTTAGTTGAGAGTTGACAATTGGATATTTTGGGAATTTTAAAAGACTACATATTTGCATTCTTAATGGCGCTGTTTCTAGCTTATATTGCATATCAACAGTTAGTAACGAACCGTCAGAAACTCAAACTAGATCTCTACAATAAGAGATTTGAGGTATATACGACTACGTTAAAGTTTTACCAAGAACTAATAGGCGATGGTGTTACCTCAGAAACTCACAAGGGCTTCATAGAGAAAAAGGAAGCTGCCAAATTCTTGTTCTCAGAAGATGCATCAATTTACGAACTGCTCAATGAACTCCACGAAAAGTCATTTAAGGTAAAAGCTTTTAAAGGCCATCATAAAGAACTAGAGTCCAGCCCTGAAATATTCAGAAAAGCGGCACAAGAATCTCTAGAGGTAGTTAACTGGTCAATTGAAGCAGTCAAATCTCTAAGCAGTAAATTAGAGAAATATTTAAACATGTAGCAAGTTTCGTATAACAAGATAATTGGACTCCCCACCTACACAATCTAATCTGAACATTGAAGTGTTTAAGGAAGTCCATATAAGGCGTTTAAGACGGATTCCCAACGCTTGGCATTTTCGGTTTGATTCAGCTTTAGTGTTTACGGCACAATGGTTTAGGTAGGGTGGTCTGCGTTGCTCACCACTTAACGCGGCTACATGGATTCCCCCGGTTGTCAAACATCCGCTAAACTTATGTTGATGGGTTTTGGACTGCCGCTC
>NZ_JANVFC010000020.1:0-77185 GCF_025195005.1 Vibrio sp. NC2 | reverse complement strand
GTATCTCGTATCTCGTATCTCGTATCTCGTATCTCGTATCTCGTATCTCGTATCTCGTATCTCGTATCTCGTATCTCAAATATCTTTTCTTCCACGCGCAAAAAAGAGCACCGAAGTGCCCTTACAATATTCTTCAACTAGTCGCTAATCGCGATGGCCTACTGCCAAATAGCGGCAAGTGAATCCATAAGGCCACTCGTTGCACCTTGTGATTGAAGTGCCTGAAGAATGATTGGTGCAAATGTCGTAACCATTGACGAATCCATACCTAACCCAGCAAACGCACTTTCAACAGCACCTTGTGAGCTTAGAACTGATGATAAGCCAGTCGATTCAAGTGAAGACATTCCAGGAATGAGTGATGCGAGTTCTTTATTGTCTGCTGAGCCAAGTGAATTTTGTGCAAGCGCCAACATTGAACCGATACCGCCAATTGCTTGATCGCTGGTAACAGATGCTTGATCAGCAACGGTATCAGCAAGTGGTGTTGTTTCGTTTTGTTGAGACCACATATTCACTGCTGCCATCAGGGCTGTTTGCGATAGTTGGGAATAGTTGGTATCTGATGTTGAACCGGTTTGTTCAGAGTCGCTAGTGCTAGCGCAAGAGACTACAGCAAGGCTGCTGAGCATAGTGATGAGTATTTTCTTCATTATTCTTCCTTAAGTAATAAAGTAATCGACCTATTCACTATAAACGAAAAACGGCGATGTAGTCACATCGCCGTTGAATTATTTCAATTTTATTTACCTATAGTATTTTGTTTTACTAAAGGTTTTTATAAAAATTAAAGAATAGCTAGAAGTTCTACTTCGAATACTAGAGCAGCAAATGGTGGGATTGCAGCACCTGCGCCACGCTCACCGTATGCTAGATCTTGAGGGATGTATAGCTTCCACTTAGAGCCAACAGGCATCATTTGTAGAGCTTGTACCCAACCTTGAATTACGCCAGTTACTGGGAATTCAGCAGGTTGACCGCGAGATATAGAGCTGTCGAAAACAGTACCGTCAGTTAGTTCGCCGTGGTAGTGAACACGTACTTGCTTGTCTGCAGTAGGGATTTCGCCAGTACCTTCAGTTAGTACTTCGTACTGAAGACCAGACTCAAGAACTGTTACTTCTGAACGAAGAGCGTTGTCAGTTAGGAAAGCTTCGCCGTCAGCTGCTGCTGCTTTAGCTAGTTCTTGACGTGCAGCTTCACCACGAGTGTGTAGCTCTTGTAGTGCGTTGTTGATTTCGTCAACTTCGATAGCTGGCATGTCACCAACTAGAGCTGTTGCGATACCAGCAGCGATTGCGTCAACGTTTAGGCCTTCAAGACCAGAACCAGCAAGTTGTTGGCCCATTTGTAGACCGATACCGTAGCTAGCTTTTTGCTCTACAGTTTCAAATTTTACTTCAGACATGAAAAGTCACTCTTTTTGTCAGTACGAAAAGGGTAAGAATACCAGTATTAGCAGCCTGAATAAACGGCTAGCCCCTGATCACTTACGCTTTAACGTGTCCAAATCACAGCTATGTCAATTTTCTTGCTTTGGTCTCTGTTGTAGCGGAAAGATCTATACTGTTGGTACTTTGGTTTTTATACTGTAGTTATTCAATGTATAGGACGCAGTGGCATGAATCGTCGTCAAAAGAAAAAACAGAAAGTAGACCACTTAGCAGAGTTCAAGGATCGACTGAATCAGGTCAAAGAGAAATTAAGCTCGATCGATATCAAGAAAATGAAAACCTCAACCGTGCAGGCCTGGGGATCATTGCCGAAATTACACCAGAGACTATTGATGGTGATTTCGCCGATCGTATTGATCTTACTTTTTGTGCCGCTACCAGAACCTAAAGTAGACGCAGCCCCAGCAACATCGCGCGTTGAGCTTGAGATAAACACCGTTGGTTTAAGCGAACAGCAAAATGCCAAGAGCAGTTCATCAGAACCGAGTAACAACAACTGGCAGGAGTATCTTGTAAAGCAAGGGGATACGTTAGCGCAGGTTTTTCGAAATAACGACTTACCGTTGTCTGACTTGAACGCGCTAGTGCGTATTGAAGGGGCAGACAAACCACTTAGTCAGATTCGTAAAGGCCAGCTAGTTCGATTCAAACTCGCCGAGACCGGGAAACTAGACATTCTTCAGCTAGAAAAAGGCAACACTTCGGTGATGTTTTTCCGATTGTCAGACGGTGGCTTTGGCCGTAGTAAGTAGCTCAATACTGAGCCTGCGTTAAAGCGTTTCGTCAGATACAGATAGTCGATAGAAAAGAGCTAATGATTAGCTCTTTTTTTTGGTCGCTTGAAAGGTGCAAGCGGTAAGATGATGAGCATAATTCCGATAAAGGTTAACGTATCTGGAATCTCATCAAACCATATAGCGCCTATTATGGCGACAAACACTAAGCCTGAGTATTCAGCCAAGGCAATTTGACTAGAGTGTGCTTTTTGGTAGGCAGCGACCGCAAGTCCGTTGTAGCTTAAGATTAGCGTCGCACTTAATGCTATGTATCCCAAATGTTCCACCGACACCGGCTTCCAGTATAAAAAGCACAGTACTAATGAGGCTGGAATAGAGAATAAGGTTGTCCACCACAGCGTAGTGACCACCGTTTGCTCACTAGGAAGCTTTCTTACCAATACATTGAATAGTGCGAGGGTGAGTGCTGTACCCAAAGCAAACAGTGCTGCCCAATGAAATTGTGATGGCCTCAAGACAATCAATGCACCAATAAAACCGATAGTGGTGGCGATAACCTTGCCAAGTGCCGGTTGCTCTTTCAGTAGAAACATAGAGAGAGGTAACATCAACAGGGGCGCGACGTAAAATACTGCGTTGGCGGTAGCCAAAGAAAGGTGGGTGATCGCGACGACCATACATCCGCTGCCGATTAGGATCAGTTGTCCTCGAATAAAGGTCACTTTAGCTTGTTGTAAGCGTCGTTGTTCTTTTTTCTGTTGTAGCCACAAAGGGGTGATGATTAGCAGAGATATCAACTGTCGGAAAAAAATATACTGAAGAGGCGGTACTTCGCCATTCAACAGTTTTACCGCTACGTCGGAAAGCGAGGCAAACAAGTTACCTGCAACCAACAATAGAATACCGACAGTGATATTCGTCATTACTTTTCAAATCTCATGTCTACATGCGGAATATCGTCTTCCAGATACATCTCAGAGATAGTTTCGAACCCGTGATTCGCATAGAAGTTTTCTAGGTGTTGTTGCGCGCCAATATCGATGGTCTTGCTCGGCCAAAGAGTCTCACAGCGTGTTAACGCTTCTTTGATCAATTGATGACCCAAGCCATCACCTCTTGCTGATTGCTTGGTCGCCACTCGGCCGATGCTGGTATTATCGTAAGAAGTACCTGGTGGTAACAAACGGGCACACGCCACTAGCTCTGCATCAGCATAGCCAAGCAAGTGTTCAACACCTGCGAGTGTATCTTTACCATCGAGCTCTGGATAAGGGCAATTTTGCTCAACAACGAACACATCGACTCGTAATTTAAGTAATTGATAAAGCTGTTGTGTTGAAAGTTCAGAGAAGGGAATTGAGTGCCAAGTGATCATGTTTACATCCAGAGATTATCGATGCTCTGAATGTACTATGTGCGATGATTGTTGGCATTAACTATTGTTAATTCGACCTTTGATTCTGCTCAGGCTGATCGCGGTTATACCGAGGTAAGCCGCAATTTGATTGTCGTTCAAGCGCTGTTCAAGGTCGGGGTAATGTTCGCAGAACAGTTGGTAGCGTTGCTCTGGGGTATAAAGCAACATAAAGCGTTCTTTGTTTTCCTTGTGCATGAGCTGAGTTTCTAACAGCTTTAAATACAGAGGGTTATTTGATGCACGCCACTCGATAACCGCATTCATTGGCAGTTCTAACATTGTGATGGGTGTGAGCGTTTCTAGTAGGTAAGGGGACGCTTGGTTCTTTATCAAACTCTCAAAGCCGATGATCCAGTCTTGTTCCCAGTAGAATTCTTTGCTGTATTGCTTACCGTCATTAGTGAGATAACAAGCGTGGCATAAGCCTTCAAGTACAAAGTAGATCGAACTCGCCATCTCACCTTGATTGATCAGGATGTGTCGGGTTGGTAGCTCAAGCGGCTTCGCGACAGCTAATAGAGATTCAATCTGACTCTCAGAGAAGTCAAAGCTTTGTAGTTGTTCGATAAAAGAGGTGTGCATGAAAATAACCTAACCCAAATAAGTGCCGAAATCATCGCACTTATTTGTGGAGAGGTACAGAGCAGGCTAAATCAACGTCGAGCGTGCTGTTCTAGATAATCTTGAGCGAGGTCTCTGCCCATGTATTTGCCTAGGGTTTTCAATGGTACTTTCTTAAGATTAACCACAATCAAGCCATCCAAGGCATCATTAAACGATGGATCGACGTTAAAGCACACAAGTTTACCGTTCATCCCTAAGTATTGGCGTAGCAGTACCGGTAGGCCTTTCCCTTGCTCCATACGTGCTAACACTTTAGAGAGCAGAGGAACACTCGCCAATGACGATAGCAGGTGATTCTGCCAGAACACATTATTACTGGTATTGAGTGGTGACGAAGGAGAAACCAGGTTCGCCTTTTGTTCATCGTAATGGTGTATGGATAAGGTCGTCGCAATCAACAGACGCGCATTATGACTGTAATCATTACTGATACTGACAGGGCCGAATAGGTGAGTGTATTGAGGGTGACGATACACGAAGGCCGCGATACCTTTCCACAATAGTAATAGTGAGTTAAGGCTCTTTTGATAAGGCTTGCTTACTACAGAACGCCCAAGCTCGATACTGTTGTCTAAGGTATCGATGAATTCTTGATTGTAGTTAAACAGGCTACGAGAGTAGAGCTTATCAAGCCCGTGCTCAGCGATGAGCTTGTCGACCATACCAAGTCGGTATGCACCCACTAATTCAGCCTTGGTTTTATTCCAAACAAACAGTTGGTGGTAGTAAAGGTCATACTCATCTAAATCACAGGCAAGCCCGCTGCCTTCTCCGACTTCTCGGAAACTCTCTTCTCTAACTCGACCAATTTCGCGCATTAAGTTAGGAATAGATTGGCTTGGCGTACAGTAGACTTCGAAGTCCCCTTGCTCAAGTAACTTCATCTCTTCAGGAAGAGAACCGACCTCTATTGCCAACACTTCTGGTGGAATAGGCGCAATCACTTGGGTGTCAAAAGAGGGCGCGTGGATTGGCGTATTCGGGCTATCTTGTTGACTCATTAGGTAGGTATTGAGTCGTAGGTAGTTGACGATATCCATCTCTTTTTCAAACGATTTGATCTCTGAATACGGAATCGAAGAGCCAATCGAGATAGAGATAGTCGTCGCCTGTTTATTAAGAAGTTCACGGCCAAGTAAAGCCGTTCTCAGTAGTGGGTGAACACGGCCCGCTTGGTAGAAAAGCTCACTGTTCTTGCCATTGATAAAGATAGGCACCGTGGTGGCTTGGTGACGCTTAACAAACTTTGCGACTGATTTGCTCCACTCGATGTCTGTTAGTGTCTTGGCCCCTTTACGGTAACTCGATACTTCGCCAGCAGGGAACACAATCAAGAGTCCACCGTCTGCTAAATGACGATTGGCATCTCGAATAGCTTTAGCATTGGTGCGTTTCGATTCTTTACTGTTAAAGACATCGACCCCAATAAAAAGATCATCCAGTTCAGGCAGTCGCTTGAGCAACTCATTGGCCAACACCTTCACATCCTTTCTTACCGATCCTACGAGATCAGCAAGGATCACGCCTTCAATCGCACCAAGCGGGTGGTTAGCCACAATGACTACTGGCCCTTGTTCGGGAATATTATCAGTGGCGCCTGCTGAAACGGAATAGTCGATATTCAATGCTGACAAGGTGTGATGCATGAATTCAAAGCTAGATAACTCATCAGGTCTATCTTGATAGAGCTTATCTAGCTTAGATAGCCCAGTTGCCCACTCGACAACAGACTCACCTAAACCAAAAGGCGTGTAACGTGGTAAACGAAAAGGACTATCAATCATAATGAAGCTACCTTATTGACTAAAGTTGTTTAGGAAACCGTCTTGATTCTTGAAATCTTTTACACTTAAAAATGCACCGCAAAGCCATACTAGGCATGCCATGCCAAACAGTAATCCGCCGTCATAACCGACAATTTCACCCGCTGCGTTAAACTCAGGCATTTGAATACCGAGCGGCGTAAACAGGTGGAAGAAAATGGCGCCACTCATAATCCCCACACTCATGATGGCACCCAGGCCATGCCAACGAGTAAACAGCAAAATGGCCGCAATCAATTCAGCGAACCCAATCAAGTAGCCGCCAAATGAACCGAACCAACTTAAGCCAGACCATGTCGCCAAGGTGCCAAAGATATGCTCAGTCTCGTATGAGCCGGTGAACTTAAAAAACAGCGACTGAACAAATACGAAAGCGATAAATGCCGCAGGAATATGTTTAGCTGGAGTGAATGTCATGGTTATTCCCTTATTTGATCAGTTGCGGCCAAACGGTGTCGGCTTTTTGAATATGCTGTGCTCGATCTTGTTCCCAACGCTGTTTAATCTCTTGGTCATAGTTGAGGTAAAGCTTGTTATCAACAATTGTCCATTGGTTCGGGTCACCGGGTGCAAAGTCACTTTTTGCTGAAACAGCCCAAGCGCAATAACCCCCATATTGAGGGGCATATTTTTCAGGATTATTAACAAATAAAGTCAGATTCTTTTCAGAAGAGAAATACCAGTCCGCGCCTTTGTACTCGGTGCTGAATTTTTTACTGCCTTCAATAGGCTTACCTGAAGTGAAATAAGCCACAGTGTCGTAGCCATCGAGCGCCTTACTGCTAAAGAACCCTGTGTAGATTTCATCGGCGGCAAATACGTACGGGCTAACAAGTAGCATGACCATGGTTAATAGTTTTCTCATGATGGACTCCATCTATAGATTGATTACGGGTGATAAATCGAAGGTAAAACGCTGTTGATTTATCTGGCATGGTTTAATGGGTTCACAAGGCGAGCCGGGCGCGTAAAACATAGAGGCTTGGCCGTGTAGATTGCGTAAGTGTGTAAAGCTCACGGTGTGCGCGTCTTCACGATGCATACAGGTCGCTAAATGAGGTTGTTCGCTGTGATGGTGAGAGTGAAACTGAAGTAAGTTCTGTTGATTCTTACCCGTTGCCATAAGCTGATCGTATTTTGCTTGTCGATAGGCTTGTACTCGCTCTAAATCAACACCGGATGAGAAGAGCGGAGAATCGGTTTCGACTATTTTTTGTTGAATGCCATCCCACATATAGGCGATAACCAAACCATGGTGTTGAGTTAAGTTCGGCGCGAAAGCCAGCAAGGTAAATGGGGCAAAAGAGTGCAGGTCGAGCTGATGAAATGCTTCAGAGAGCTTACTGATGTTACGACTCGATGATAGATTCTTGAGTAGCAAACCACGGCTGACTAAAGGTCCAACAGGGACTATGCCTTGATAGTTATTGAGTAGGCATAGTGAAAGCCCGAACTCATTGATACTGATCCAGCTACCACCGCCAGTTGGGTCGAGTGGCATGATGATATCGACACCGTTGACTCGATACTGTTTAGGCGGCATTGCTAGTGCTCGCGTTTTTTGTTCGTCACGGTTAAAAAAGACCTGATAACCATTTTCTTCAAGCAGCCAAGATACTGAACACATGATTATTGCTCTCTCAGATAGCTGCTGGTGGTTGGGGCATAACCGAAGGTATTGCATGTTTCGACATCAAGAAAGGTCGTGATCACTTTGATCATCGCATAGTGATGATTGGCATGCAGAGCAGCAAAGGTGACCTCTCTTTCTAACGTAGAAGGCAGGCTGGCGAATACTTGTGTATCCATTGAAACTTCGGTTTGGATCATGATAGGCGCTTCGAGATCTCTGCGGTCTAATCGTTCAAGCCAGTTGATCACATAATGGATCTCTTTGACTGCAATTGAGCGGTCGTATTCGACGGGATGACCACGACGACGAGTGTTGTAATCAACGGTCGCATTCTCTTTTAAGATTAAGGCGTGAAAAAGATCGAGCGTGTGACGAGTATGCTCACCAATAGAGCTTGTGACATGCGGCTTTGCTCGTGTCAGATAGTCGCTGTCAGATATCGCTAACAAAAACTCTAGACCCTGATTCAATATCTCTACCGCTCCTTTGATACTAGGAGAGAAAGAAGTGAGGGCGCTCGGTTGGGCTATGGGGTTCATTCATGGTCCTCGTACAAAGTTAGTCAGTGGTCGGATATTGTTGAACAAGACGTCGCTCTTCTTGCCACGCAGCGAATAAGCTCTTGAAAGAGGGAGTCTTATGGCCTCGTTGTTTTTGCTGAGCGCCAATATCAAAAAGAATGCGGTATTGCAGGAGTAGCGTAGAAAATATCTCTCGCAGCGGTGTGTTGCGATCCCAGATATGCCCAGCCTCACTGCTTGCGCCATTGACCTCAAGGATCGTGAAATCCTCGCCGTTCATTAGGCTGTGCATGTCTTTAAACTTGACGTCGAGTCGGCCAAAATGAAAACCATCGAAGTCATCGAATATCTCGTCTAAACGTTCAGTTAAAGCCTGAGTAATGTATTGATTGCCATCGCGGAAGATGCAGCCACGGCTATGGCTACCTGCGAACGCGAGTTGGAACTCTTCGCCCTCTGCGAGCACGTGATCCAATTTATCTTCATGCCTTGGTAGATACAGGTGGCTGAGTTGCCCAGCACGCGGGCTATTTTCAATTAACTGCTTGAGTGTCGACTTGCCATCACCCATCACCATTGGCGCATATTTGAGTGTGATCGAGATGATCTCGCCTTGCTTTTTGTTTGGGTAACGAACATAGAAAACGCCAGCTTCTGCCTGATAAGGCGCCTTTTCTTGCAGTAGAAAGCGAGCATTATTTGGGAAAGATTCAACATATTGCTCAAGTTGATCTTGTGTGTTGATCAGCTTGACGCCAACGCCTCGACAGCCAAGATCTGGTTTCGCTACAATCGGGAAATCAAGATCGGATTGTATGAGTGCGCTGCGTGCATCTTCAGCTTGTTTCTTACCGCTGAGATCCGTTTTGGTGAGGGTGATAAACGGAGAGATCCAACGCTGACTTGAAGATCCGGCAAGGCTTAATATCTCGTGTTTTGATTCGCCTACCATGCCGCTTAACTTGATGCTTGGGTTGGCAATGAGCGGCAGCGCCCAGTCAAAGTGCCGTAACCCTTGCATCAGGCTTTGAATCACAACTGGCGTGTAGAAGAACCAAGTTGGAAGAAACTCATAAGGAGAGACGCTGCGCACGGTATCTTTTTCAAGCAAAGGCATGCCTGCATTGATTTGATGTGCGGGAATGATGCGAATATCTTGCGGTGAACTCATGATAATCCTCTAGAGTAGGTTCTATTCATTAATCGATTGCCGATAAACAGCAAAGCGATGGCACACGGGATGATGATCCATTGATATTCAGAGGCTTGCAGCCACGCTGATGTCCCTAAATAGTAGATGGCAGAGAAGACAATGCCAGTCCAGATCGCGGTGGCGCTGATGACAGCAAACAAGAAAGTAGGCAGTGGGATGGCGAAAAAGCCACTTAAGGTAAACCCGACGGTGCGAAGCCCTGGAATAAAGCGGATAACAAAAAGGCTGCTGAATGCGTTCTGACGTAATTTGGTACGAAGCGAACGAAAGTACTTATTGGTGAGGGCTTTATATCGAACACCTCGGAAATAACGTCCTGACTTCCCTAAGTAATAAAGACCGAGATCACCCGTGGCAATACCGATGAAAATAGCAAGCAGCGCATATTGAGGAAGTATTAGACCTTGAGTCGCTATACCTGCCGCCGTAACAATCGCAAGATCTTCAAGCAGGTAAGAAAGCGCGATGATGCCAAGCATCAGCCATAGCAGCGATTCCTCTCCTGAATGTAACCATGCTTGAATGCTCTCGACGGTGTTCATCAAATGTCCTTATCTATCCTATAGATGAATGGCTTAACCACCATTCATTGAGTGTAGTAAATTAAATAGACAGGAGGAGCAGATAAAAACTTACAGCTGATTAGTGTTTTTTTGTGTTGGATTTATTCAATTGGTGGTTTGAGTCGTGCTGTTTGACTGCTGTTTGACTGCTGTTTTGAAGCTAAAGGCGTGGCATTTGGAAGCGGGTTGAACGAGAGTTTGTCGTTCGAAAATTAGGGCTTTGGGCTGAACATTTAGAAGAAAAGAAAAAGGCTGGTCGTTAAACTCAGCCTTTCAGAACGTTAACTATGGATTACTTAAGCAATCTATTTAGTTAGGTCAATCTGGTAAACAGCAAAACCAACATCGTCAGTCGCAACACGTTTCATCGGGTATTGACCTTTTTCTTTGATGAACTCTGCTGCTTTGTCGCTTGGAGATGTTTCAAAGCGGATATCTAGCTTGTTATCTGTTTTGATTGGTGCAAATGACCAATTGTTATCCGCGCTTGGGCTCACTTGACCTTGCTCTTTGCTTACGCGAGAGATGTAGTTTGCAAGAACAGTACGGTTCTCATCTGGTGCATCAAATGCGATGAAGTCTTCACCTGTGCCTGGGAACTTAGCGCTGTATGCACGGTAGTTGTTGGTTGCGATCAGGAAGTCTTGCTTCATGTCGATTGGCTTACCTTGGTAAGTTAGGCCAACAATACGCTGTGAGTCAGGGTTAACCACTTTACAGTTTGCATCGTATTTCGCAGGTTGAGTTACGTCGATTTGGTAATCAACACCGTCGATAACATCGAAGTTGTAAGTACGGAAGTTATCCCACTCGATCAACTGTTGTGGTGCAGTTGAGTTAACATCCACTTGGTTGAACTGACCTGCAGAACACTCAAGCCACTCTTTTACTTCGTGACCTGTTACCTTCATTGCAACTAGCGTGTTCGGGTAAAGGTATAAGTCAGCTGCGTTACGGAAGGTTAGTTGACCAGACTCAACCTCAGTGAAGTTCGCTGGGTCATTCTTACGGCCACCGGCTTTGAATGGTGCAGCCGCGGAAAGTACTGGCGTACCATCTAGGTCAGGGTCACCTTGGATGAACTGTTCAACGTAATCTTTCTGTGCAAGGTTAACGATTTGAACTGTTGGATCGTCTTGTACTAGAGACAAGAAGCTGTACATCACATCGTCTGCTTTACCAATCGGTTGGTTAACAAACTCACGAGTACCAGCGTGGTCTTTTTCTAGTGCTGTTACGATGCCTTCATCAGCTGCAGCAAGAGATTTCTTCTCGATTTTGTCGTAGATAGGGCGTGCTTCTGATTGGCCTTTAACAACTTCCCACTTACCGTCTTTTTGTGTAAGTGTTAGATCCATAACACCAACGTGGCTACCCCAACGACCTGGCATTACTGCCGCAACGCCGTTCATTGTGCCAGTTTCGTTGTCGATGCCTTGAATGTCATCAAAACCTTTACCTGGGAAAACTGCGTGAGAGTGGCCGAATGCGATCGCATCGATGCCGTCTACTTCAGATAGGTAGAACGTTGAGTTCTCTTCGCCATTTTTGTATGGGTCAGTTGATACGCCTGAGTGAGGGATAGCAACGATAACTTCAGCGCCTTCCGCTTTCATTTGAGGCACTAACTCGTTAGCTGTCTCAATGATATCGCGAGCGATCACTTTACCTTCAAGGTTCTTCTTATCCCACGTCATGATTTGTGGTGGAACGAAACCGATGTAACCCACTTTTACTTCGTGCTCTACGCCAGCAGTATCTTCGAACGTGTGCGTCTTGATGATATAAGGCGTGAAGTAGTGTTCTTTGGTTTCTGCGTCGTAAACGTTAGCACTGATGTACGGGAAATCAGCGTCGTTGATAGATTCTTCTAGGAACTCAAGACCGTAGTTGAATTCGTGGTTACCTAGGTTTGCAGCGTCGTAGCTTAGTTGGTTCATAGCTTTGTATGCAGGGTGAACTTCGCCCGCTTCGATGCCTTTGTCTGCCATGTAGTCACCCATTGGGCTACCTTGCAGCAAGTCACCGTTATCAACTAATACGCTGTTGGTTACTTCGCTTTGAGCTTCTTTTACTAGAGTTGCAGTACGTGCTAAGCCAATTTTTTTCGATGGCTTGTCTTTGTAGTAGTCGTAATCCATTAGATTGGTATGGATATCCGTCGTTTCTACGACACGTAATTTAATCACTTCATCGGTATCTGGTGTTGTTGTGCAGCCTGCTAAAGTCAAACCAAGACCCGCAAGTACAGCCAATGACAAAGGTTTCATTGCAACTTTCATTTTGTAGCTCCAAAGTGGATAGTAGAAAATTCGTTGCGTAATGTAACAAAACCGAATGAAACAATGATTACAACGAATGTTAATTCGTGACTTAGATCGATTACTTTATGGTGTTCTGCAAGACGCCTCCCAAAGCTGCTCAATCGATGCGCAACTGATATCGATAATATTAGTCCATTCATTTCACCTGCTTATCGGTAAATTCAATCCCTTATCAGCTTTTCGAATAAAAAATGAAATTTTAGAATTTCCAGTAATATGAGAGGCTCGTCATAATGCCTATATCAAGGACGTATCAGGCAGATGAATAGCAAGGATAGCTCAAAACGAAGCTTCTGTTTTCTTCTAGTGCCAATACTCCCATTCACTCAAGTGGATGAGTTAAATCCCTTGCTTGGCAAGACCAAGTAATGAATTGCTCGTAACGCGAGCCTTAAAGGAAGCACTGAAATGGACCAAGAACGTTTAACCCACCTAAAACAGCTCGAAGCGGAAAGTATTCATATTATCCGTGAAGTAGCGGCTGAGTTTGATAACCCAGTGATGATGTACTCCATCGGAAAAGATTCTTCTGTGATGCTTCATTTAGCTCGCAAAGCGTTTTATCCAGGCAAGATTCCATTCCCGCTATTGCATGTAGATACGGATTGGAAATTCCGCGAGATGATTGAGTTTCGTGATCGTACGGCTAAAAAGTACGGCTTCGACCTTTTAGTACATAAGAACCCAGAAGGTATTGAGATGGGTTGTAGCCCATTTGTACATGGTTCTTCGAAGCACACTGACATCATGAAAACACAGGGCCTTAAGCAGGCGTTAAACAAGTATGGGTTCGATGCGGCTTTTGGTGGTGCGCGTCGTGATGAAGAAAAATCTCGTGCGAAAGAACGTGTTTACTCTTTCCGCGATAAGAACCATACGTGGGATCCAAAAAACCAGCGTCCAGAGCTTTGGCACACCTACAACGGTCAGGTGAATAAGGGCGAAAGCATTCGTGTCTTCCCGCTATCTAATTGGACTGAGCTCGATATCTGGCAATACATCTACCTAGAGAGCATCGATATTGTTCCACTTTACCTTTCTGATAAACGCCCAGTTGTTGAGCGTGATGGCATGCTGATCATGGTTGATGATGACCGTATGGAGCTGCAAGAAGGTGAAGTGATTGAAGAAAAAAGCGTTCGTTTTCGTACTTTAGGCTGTTACCCATTAACCGGAGCGGTTGAATCTGAGGCGAATACGCTAACGGGCATTATTGAAGAAATGCTGGTGGCGACGTCTAGTGAGCGTCAAGGTCGAGCGATTGACCATGATCAGTCTGGCTCTATGGAGCTGAAAAAGCGCCAAGGTTATTTCTAAGAATCTAAGGAAAGAAAAATGAATAGTGCAGTAGAAGCCGAATTGGCTGAACTAGGGATTGAAGGTTATCTAAGTCAGCATCAGCATAAATCTATGCTTAGATTTTTAACTTGTGGCTCGGTAGATGACGGTAAAAGTACGTTAATCGGTCGCTTGCTCCATGATACAAAACAGATTTATGAAGATCAGCTAGCAGCGGTTCACTCTGATAGCCAACGAGTGGGTACCACAGGTGAGAAGCCTGATTTAGCACTGCTTGTTGATGGCTTGCAGGCTGAGCGTGAGCAAGGGATTACGATCGATGTGGCTTATCGTTACTTCTCGACTCAAAAGCGTAAATTCATTATTGCTGATACCCCAGGGCATGAGCAGTACACGCGCAACATGGCAACCGGCGCTTCAACGTGTGATCTGGCTGTGATCTTGATTGATGCTCGTAAGGGCGTTCTGGATCAAACCCGTCGTCACTCGTTTATTTCTAACCTACTTGGTTTGAAGCATTTCATCGTCGCAGTCAATAAGATGGATCTGGTGGAGTACTCGCAAGATCGTTTTGAGGAGATTCGCGATCAATATCTAGAGTTTGCTGAAAACCTAGAAGGCGAAACTAATATTCAAATTCTGCCTGTTTCCGCGCTTGAAGGCATTAACGTTGCAGCGCCAAGCAAAGAGCTTGCATGGTTCGAAGGTCCATCTCTATTAGAAGTACTAGAGAACGTCGACATTGACCAAAAACGTTCTGCAGGTGAATTCCGATTCCCTGTTCAGTACGTAAACCGTCCTAACTTAGACTTCCGTGGTTTTGCAGGCACCGTTGCCTCTGGCCGTGTCAGTGTAGGTGATGAAATCAAGGCGCTGCCATCAGGTAAAACGTCTAAGGTGGCAAGCATTGTGACCTTTGATGGCGAACTTGAATCGGCGCAAGCGGGTTTGGCTGTAACGCTGACTCTTGAAGATGAAATCGATATCAGCCGTGGTGATTTGATTGTGCTGGAAAATGCTCAAATTGAATCAACTAACCATGTATTGGCTGACATCGTATGGATGACAGAGCAACCACTGCAACCGGGTAAAGCTTACGACATCAAAATCGCAGGCAAGAAAACCGTCGGTCAGGTTGAAACGGTTCGTCACCAATATGACATCAACAACTTGTCGACTTACGCAGTTGATGAGTTGCCACTGAATGGTATTGGTTTGTGTGAATGGTCATTGAACGAGACTATCGCGCTGGATAAATACCGTGAGAGTGCCGATACCGGTGGTTTCATCGTTATCGACCGTCTGACTAACGTGACGGTGGGTGCTGGTTTGATTCGAGACCGTTTGGACTCTGTTGAACAGCAAGTCGGTAACTTCTCTGCATTTGAACTTGAGTTCAACGCATTGGTACGCAAGCACTTCCCTCATTGGGATGCCAAAGATCTAAGCCAATTACTGAAGTCATAAACGACTAAGTAACAGCTTATTGAATCAGGCGGAAACCCATCGTTTCCGCCATAAAGGACGGGTATATGTGGCAACAAGGATTTGTATTAGCGATTTTGCTCGGCATCATTACTTGCCTGCTCGTTACCCGTATTAAGCCAAGCTTTATCTTTGCTGGCGCGGCGTTTATTGCTTTTATGGCTGGCATGATCGATTTGTCGAGCTTAGCCAATAACTTCACTAACTCCTCGTTACTGACTTTAATTCTTCTTATCCTCGCATCAAGTGCGTTGGAGAAAACTCGCTTAATCAGTTGGGTTAGCCGAAATATCTCTGAAGGTAGGCTAGGTACCGTGGTTGCGAAGTTGGGTATTTCCACAGCGTTACTTTCTTCTTTTACTAATAACACGGCGGTGGTTGTTTCTTTGATCGGGGCGATCAAACGTAATCAACAGCATGCGCCATCTAAACTGCTAATCCCTTTGTCATACGCTGCCATCTTAGGTGGAACGCTGACATTGATCGGCACCTCTACCAACTTGATCATCAATAGCTTTGTTGAAGATGCGGGTTTGCCAAGTTTAAACTTTTTCACACCGACCTTGATCGGTTTAGCGGTGTTGGTCGGTGGTGTGTTGATCCTTATTCCGCTGAGTTACTTCCTACCAAGCTACGATGATGGATCTCAAGATGATCTGCCTTACTTTTTAGAAGCAAGAGTGGAACCTGGTTCTCCTTTAGTTGGCCGCAGCGTCAGCGAGAATAACCTCAGAGCATTGAGAAAACTGTTCTTAGCGGAAGTGATTCGAGACGGTAAAACAACCGCGTCTATAGACCCTGACTTCATACTCCAAGCTCGTGATCGATTACTGTTTTGTGGTGATGTCGAGAGTGTTGCGACACTGCAAGAGATCCAAGGGCTAACTCTGTTTGGTCAGCACCACCTGAATGGCCAGAGCTTTGTTGAGGTCGTAGTCAGTTCATCGGCAAGCTTCTGTAATAAAACCCTCAAGACCAGCCAGTTTAGAGATCGCTTCGATGCGGTTGTGGTTGCCATTCGTCGTGGTCATGAACGCCTTGAAGGTGGCCTTGGAAACATCACATTAACCGCTGGCGATACCTTGATTTTGGTTCCAGGAAAACGTTTTGAAGAACAGCGTCAACAACACAATAAAGAGTTTGTGTTGATGAACGATCTAGACTCAAGCGCCAAGCTTGATGCCGATAAATCGACGTTTGTGTTGCTCGGCTTTGCCAGTGTGATTGGGTTATCGCTCGCTGAAGTCGTGCCGATTATTAAAGGGCTAGCGGGATTTTTATTATTGCTGGTGGCATTTGGTGTAGTACAACTTGGTGAGCTTCGCCGCCGTTTCCCCGTCGATATTGTCGTGATCGTTGGTTCGGCACTCTCTATTGCTCAACTGATGATTTCATCTGGGTTGTCTGAGCGAATGGGGCTGATGTTTATGGAAGCCTTTAATGGCTGGGGCGTGTTTGGAGCGCTAGTCGCGACCTATTTCATGACGTTGGTCCTAACTGAGTTGGTGACCAACAATGCGGCAGCGGCACTCTCATTCCCCATTGGCTACAGTATGGCAGTAGGCTATGGCGTCGATCCAATGCCGTTCATCATGGCGGTTCTGTTTGGTGCCAGTGCCAGTTTTATTTCGCCATACGGCTACCAAACCAACTTACTTGTTTATAGCGTAGGTAATTACCACCTTACGGATTATCTGCGCATCGGCATCCCAATCTCGATTGTTTATTCGGGTTTGGTGCTGACCCTAATTCCTTATTTTTTCCCATTTTAATGCTGTTTATTTAAAGGACTAATTATGACCGCAGTACTCAAACCAAAAGATGAGAATGTTGTGTGGCATCAACACTCGATTGATAAAACATTCCGCTCTGATCTGAAATCACAAAAGCCAGCCGTGCTCTGGTTCACGGGATTATCTGGTTCTGGGAAGTCGACAGTCGCTGGAGCATTAGAAAATCGCTTGGCACAGCTTGGTTACCATACTTACTTATTGGATGGCGATAATGTGCGTCATGGGTTATGTAGCGACCTTGGCTTCTCTGAGCAGGATCGCCGAGAGAATATTCGTCGTATTGGTGAACTTGCTAAATTGATGGCGGATGCGGGTTTGATCGTGTTGTCAGCGTTTATTTCTCCACATCAAGCGGAGAGACAGTTGGTGCGTGATTTATTGCCGGAAGGTGAGTTTCTTGAGGTGTTCGTCAATACACCACTTGAGGTTTGCGAACAGCGTGATCCTAAAGGTTTGTATAAGAAAGCGCGTGCTGGAGAAATCCCGAATTTTACTGGTATTAGTTCAGCTTACGAAGCGCCTCAGAATCCTGAGATTAATTTACCCGCAGGTGAGAAGACACTCGATGAATTAGTCGAGCTGTGTATTGATGCGTTAGAGAAGCGAAATATCTTAGCCAATTGAGATCGTTGGTATGACTAAGGCTACTCAGCTGTTTATCTGCTTATTCACGACCGATAAATAGTGCAGCCTTAGTTTACCGAGACAAGAAACCTATCCTCTAGATTCTCTTTATTCTTCTCAATACTCTTCACTTTTTACACCGTCTATTTTTTGCACCGTCGAGTGCCTAGACGGTGTAATTCACACTGCTTTTCACTTCTGTCTGTACCGTGAACTTCTGACTTAATAGAGCAATCAGTTGATCGTAATACTGCATGTTGGGTTTGTTGCCAAGTAAGGTGCACAGCTCATTACCTGTTGGACTGAATCGGTAGTAAACCAGTTTAACCCCTTTTGAAATAGGCGCCAGTGACATGCTCTTACCTTGATAAGTTAGGTGTAGGGCTGGGTCGAAATCAATCTCTCCAGATTCTAATTCTGTTCCTAGAATAATCCCGAGCTCAATCAAGTGGAGCAAACTAGAGTAGGGCAGGTTGTGTCCACCAAGGTTGATGGTGTTGGTGGTGTCTCTTTTGCCAAAGCTGAAGATTCCAGCATGGGATTTAAAGCCGAGTAATAGTTTTCTGCTGTTATCACTACCAAAGCTACAACCCAGTGACGCGGCTCTTTGCAGGGTGAGCGCTTCTTTTGGTGTCATGTCTTTTAAGATCTGAAGCGCCTTCATCGACGTCGAGCCTGGGTTGGTGACTTCTCGTTTCAGTACTTGAGCCCATAGCCTCTGCATCGATGTATTGTGGATCTCTTGTGCCATATCGAAGAAACGGTATAGCCAGTCCTGATCAGGGTCTCCAGCCGCTTCATCCTTACATGAAGAGTGTGCCAACTTTAGAATTTGTTCTAGGTTCTTTTGGCGAAGCTCTCTACGTTTTTTCTCTCGTAATAGTGCCCGTTCGATAAGCGTACTCTCAGCTTTATCGTTTGGCTTTGTACTATGACTAATTAAGGAATCGAGGCCGAAGCTTTGTGCGATGTGCAGCATTCTGCTTGCACTGTCGGCAATATGAGGCTTTTTCTCATGCTTTTGCTGTGTATCGCTAGCATGCTCAATGATCACTGGCTGTTTGGTTTCTGACATAAGAGTACCGTAAGGAGACGACCCAACACCAATCGTAGTAATTAATTGCTCGCCCTAGCTTGTTAAAACGCTCGATAACAGCGTTAGAATTTTTGATTGTAGAATAACTACTTATCAAAACTATTTATTGAAAAGAGCTTCCTTGTTCTCAAGCCTTTTTCCTACGCTATTTCTGAACACTTACTTATTGTGATTGGTATAACTGTCTAAAATGTAACTCTTTATCTTATTGGTGGCTAGATTTTGCGTGCAGAGTTGAAGGTTTCAACAAAATTTTACTTTTGCTAATGATAATAAAATGTTAAATTTGTTGTAATTCTCAAGGAGGAGTTATGAATCAAGTCAATGATAACAAGCTGAAGAAACAGCTTAGTATAGGGTTATTACTCGCTACTTATGTCGCTGTTCTAGCGTACTTATCTAATTACATCGCGTAATTTAGAATAAAATAATCGTTATTAAACTGTTATTGAATGATCTCACTCGTTCAGTGACGGCAGCTCATCCTTGAGCCACCCTTCTAATGACTACATGTCGTCATATTCTTCAATCGCAGTACCTTCAATAAGATAACCAGTTTGCGCCAAGTCATGGCTTATTGACTCAGTTTTCAGCGTACCCACTAAATAGATCACATCCCATAACTGCTGGATTGGTGCACCTTTAGGGAACTTCACGTAGATGATTTGGTTTGGTGGTGGCGGTGGCACGTGGATACATGCGCCAAAGTACGGTACCAGCAGAAACTCAGTGATCATGTTCTCATCGCCTTCCAATGGAATCACAAAGCCAGGAATTTTGACTGTGCTGCCATTCAGCTCTGGGCGAACAGCGCCAAGTGTCGATTGTTGAGGTTTGTCCATGCTGTCGTGGTTAACCATCGGCATGCCAAATGAGTCGAGTTGTGCTCGCTCTGACTCTGGAATCAAGTCAATCCAATCGAGTGTTAATACCGATTCGTCAGTCTGAGTGGTTTCAGCGTGAGCTGTGCTGATAAATGGGAACATAAGTAACCCAAGTATCAGTAGGAATTTGCGTTGCATCGTAGGTTCCTATTTTAGATTCGAATAGTCATGCCATCAGACAATGACTGACGGTAAGCCCTGAAAGCGGGAATAAAGCCGATAATGATTCCAGCAACTTGCACCAGCATAAGCAGTTTCCACTCATGAGGTGTGATTGCGGATATCGATATGTTGATACCATAACTTTGTTGCACAATAGGAGCAACTACTGCGATCAGGGCAAACAACACGGCAACACCTAATGTGATACCGAGGAAGGTTAGGGCACTTGCTTCACTGATCAGTAAACCAAACACATGACGAGGCCTCGCTCCCATCGCGCGCAGAATGGCCATCTCTCGACGTCTTTCTTGCAAGCTAGTGAGTAGACTACTCAGCATCCCTAACAGTCCCGCGATTACAACAAACCCTGAAACAATCAGTAGTGCTTGTTCTGCTACTGCCATCATTCCCCATAATTCGTGAAGCGCAATGCCTGGCATAATGGCGCTCAAAGGTTCTTGGCGGTAGTTATTGATTTCTCGTTGCAGTGCAAAGGTTTGGATCTTCGATTTAAGGCCAACCATCATCGCGGTAATCTGCTTCGGTTGGAAGTCACGTTGCTTTAGCGCTTCAGCATTCGGTGTGTGCCCGAGGTTAGCCCCCGATTCCCAACCAACGTGAATCGCTTCAATGGCCTCTAACGAAACATGCACCGTTTTATCTACTGGTGTGCCGGTTGGCGCGAGTATTCCGACAATGGTGAAGGGCAGGTTATCATGGCGACTAAAGGCAACATCACTGATACCGTGCGCCAGAATGATGTGATCACCGATTTTGTAATCTAACTTCTTCGCGACATCGGCACCAATCACGACATCAAATAGCTGATTAAACTCTTTACCTTGCTGAAAAGTAAGTGGTTGCTTACTTCCATAGCGATAATTTTCGAAGTAGCTATGGTTCGTGCCCATTACGCGGAAGCCTTTATGTGAATCACCCAATGAGATTGGGATCGCCCACTTTACAGCGTTGTGCTGGCTAAATTCTTCATAGCTTTTCCAGTCGATGTTGTTGGTCGCATTACCGATTCGAAATACGGAATAAAGCAGCAGGTTTACCTGACCAGAGCGGCCACCGACGATAAGGTCAGTACCTGATATCGTATTCGCAAAGCTGCTCTTAGCTTCGGTTCTTACACGTTCCACACCGAGTAATAGAATGACTGACACCGCCACGGTGAGAATAGTCAGAATGGCTGTGGCTTTACGGTTGAGTACGCTTTTTAAGGCTAAGTGAGTAATTACTTTCATACGACAACCTTAGCTTGGTTAACGGTTTTTAAATCTATGGTTCGAGTGAACAGTTTTTCTAGTGTTGGATCGTGACTGACAAAGATCAGGGTAGAACCCGCCTGATTCGCTTGTTCTAGCAACAGTTCGATAAAGGCTTCTCGGTTGTCATGATCCAGAGCCGATGTCGGTTCGTCGGCAATAATGATTTTGGGTTGGCCGATCAAAGCACGAGCGGCAGCAACACGTTGCTGTTGACCAATACTCAACTCGGTAACGGGCTTGTCCATTAGAGCTTGAGGTAGCTTTAATCTGAGCAACAACTCTTGAGCGGTTGCTTGCAAGCTGTTCTGACTTTCAGTGACTTGCTGCTTACGAATCTTAGAAAACTGACAAGGAAGCGTCACGTTGTCGATGACTGACAAGTAAGGAAGCAGGTTAAATTGTTGGAATATATAACCAATATGATCGGCTCTGAATTTGTCTCTCTGGCGAGGTGTTAGCTGTGTGAGATCTTGGCCAAGGATAGATACTTCGCCTTGTTCAGCTTGGTTGATTCCGGTCAGTAACCCTAACAATGTTGATTTCCCGCAACCACTAGGCCCTTTGATGAAAAGGTGCTCTTGGGCTTGGATATGCAGTGAGGGGATCTCTAGCGTTGGGGGCAATTCAGGCTTCCAACGAAAGCTGATATTTTCGAGTTTGACCACAAGTGATGAACTGTCAAAAGACATATTAGCTCCAATAATTAAAGCGGTGTCTCTACTGGACAGTTATTAGAATAATAAATTCCCAGAGCACACCGATTTGTACAGCCAAGTAAGTGAATACTTACTTGGCTGCTTATCTACGTTTAATTCAATCTAATGCTAATTAGAATCGAAAACTAATACGATCTGCGTTAAGTACTTCTTGAATTTGAGCACTGTCAGTTAACAGGTTCACAGTCATTGATTTTGTGTTGCTGAACTTAGAGAACCACTGAGTATTCACGGTATCCAGTTTTTCAATGTCAGTACATTGGTAGTGGTACTCGACAGTGAACTCACCGTGGCCGCCTTCTGAGTGGTCATGGCCTTCGTGCTCAGCATGGTCATGGCCTTCGTGGTCATCATGATCGTGCTCAGCATGGTCATGGCCTTTGTGGTCGTCATGATCGTGTTCCGCGTGGTCATGGTCTTTGTGGTCGTCATGATCGTGCTCAGCGTGGTCATGACCTTCGTGGTCGTCATGTTCGCCTTCAGCGTGGTCATGGCCTTCATGGTCATCATGATCGTCTTCTAGGGTGTTCGTCACTGACTTGAACTTCAAAGTACAGCTTGCATTGTTGAAACCAAATAGTTCTTCTGGCTTGTTCAGTTGCGCAATCGCTTGTTCAAACACTTTCTTTTGCTCGGCAGTTTCTGGAGCATGTTCAAAGCCAACCACATCAGCGCCGGGAGCTGTTACTTCAACAAGCAGCTCTTGCCCATCTTGAGCGATGTTCACTTCAACTTTACCGTGCACGTGTGCTTCGTGAGAGCGGAATTCTTCGTTAGCTAGAACATTCGTTGAGACAGTCATGCCGATAACAACGGCTAAAATA
Source organism: Vibrio sp. NC2 (assembly GCF_025195005.1). NCBI lineage: Bacteria > Pseudomonadati > Pseudomonadota > Gammaproteobacteria > Vibrionales > Vibrionaceae > Vibrio > Vibrio sp. NC2. Next base: position 54,719 of record NZ_JANVFC010000020.1, on the reverse strand, counting down.
GTAGGTTTCATGTTTTTTTCCTGAATAAAGGTTAATTAAAAAGTAGTGGTAATTAAGCGATATTTACAGGAGGTGAACGTGCTAAATAAGCGAAATACAGGCGCTGTAACGAAATTACTGACTCTGTAATAGTGGCTGTAAATTCTGAATGGAACTCTGGAACTTGTGGCAGTGAGTGCGCAGTAATGAACTGATTTATCGAAAACAGCTCACAGTGATGCGAAGTGTGGTGATCGGGGTCAATATCCACCATATGTGTTGCCGCTAACACGCTTAACATGAGCATCAGCCCAAGCAAGAAGCCTGTTTTGCGTTTCACATTGTTAGGTGTGTTTTGCCACATGAGTATGATTAACCACAGAATTAAAAAAGGATACTGTTATAATATAACAATATCCTTTGGTCAGGTCTCGAAAAAGACGCGAATATCTTATTTAAAGGCTCGCTTTAATCAACTCAATGACTTGAGTGACTTCTGATTCGTTTAATGCCCCTTCTTTAACAAACAAGATTTTACCTTGCTTGTCTTGAACGATAATCGCAGAGCTTTCTTCTTTTAAAGCCCATGATGACGCTACCGTGCCGTCTTCATCTAGCACCATAGAAGACCATGGAAATTCTTCTTTGCTACTTTCTGCTGACGATTTAACAAAAGACCCAGTACCCCAAATCGCATCATCTTGGTTGATGATGGTAGTGGTTTGGTAGCTGTCTTCTGCGAATTTCGATGCTGTGATGGCTGCCATCAGTGGTGCGTTGAGCTCTTTCGAGCTGCTACGGCCTGCAATAGCTTGAACGACGCGAACTTTACCTAGAAGAGCGTTGGTTGCCCAAGCTTGATATCCAGTATTTCCGTCGTTTAGTACGATTTCACCATAGTTGCTAACATCGACAGCAGGCAGAGTTGTACCTACAGATAGGTTGTGAGCATTGGCGAAGAGTGGAGAGGCTGCGGCTAAAAAAGCCAGTAGAGTTTTGTTTTTCATTATATTTTTGTTCCGCTTATTGGTTTGCTCTGGAAGTATAATATGAAATTTGAAAAATGCCTCTTTAACTTTTTTATCGTACGACGTAGAAATAAGTTGCAGGCTTGTTACCAAAAGGTATAATGCATCAATATCGAGATGAACAATAGATTATCTTGCTGTTTGCTAAAGGAATTAGCGATTGAATGTGCTTTGAATACGTTGGTGTTTAGGTACGTGACTGTAGTACTCAAATGGAATTGAGGTTGTATTATGTTAAGAAAATTTTCTACTTATCGTCCACATCAGGTGGCACGTTTCGTTAAAGTCCTATTCAAAGGCCAGTTTGCTATTGAGGGTATCGGAGAGTTTCGCTTCGACCAAGGCAAAGTGCTTCTTCCTGAAGTTTCAGACAAACAAAAGCTCACTATTTTTAAAGAAGTTAACGGCACCATTGCTGCGCTGCCGGTGTAACTGACTGTTATAGATTTGCATTGCGTCAAATAGATTTCCAATGAAAAGGGCTTCCTAGCGGAAGCCCTTTTTAATGGATGTTGTTCTAGTTTGTATGCCTAACACATTATTGCGGAGGGAAGCAGACACCCGTACCGCCCAACCCACAGTAACCGTTAGGATTTTTGGCTAGGTATTGTTGGTGGTAGGTTTCTGCGAAAAAATATTTTCCAGCAGGCAGAACTTCCGTCGTGATCTCGTTGCCTAATGATTCAGTCATTGCTCGTTGATATTCACGTTTAGAGTGCTCGGCGACGGCTTGTTGCTGTTCGCTGAATGTGTATATCGCGGAACGGTACTGAGTCCCTAAGTCGTTGCCTTGGCGCATACCTTGGGTTGGGTTATGGCGCTCCCAAAAGGTCTCAAGTATTCGAGCTAAAGATGTTTGTTCGCTATCAAAAATGACACGAACGACTTCGGTATGGCCGGTTTGTCCGCTGCATACCTGCTCGTAAGTAGGATTGACTGTGTATCCACCAGCGTAGCCAACGGATGTGGAAATAACACCATCAAGTTGCCAAAACAAACGCTCAGCTCCCCAAAAGCATCCCATACCAAGTAGGACTTCTTGTTGAGAGCCCGTAGGCGCATCAAGCAGATCGGTTTGATTGACGAAATGACGCTCAGTGATTCGAATTGGGTCAGCATTTCCCGGTAGTGCGGTTGCTGCAGAAACCAGTTGTTGTTTGTTTAGCATGTTATATTCCTTTTCGCATACGTTTACCGCGCTGGCTTTTATTTAACTTGGGTTCATATTAACTGTTGGTCAATATTGAATAAGTCTTTAAATTAGACCGTGTTATTCCAAGATTTATTACAGACTCAATGTCTTTTTAGCGGTATTATTTCTTTTCATTTATTAACGTATTGATAACTTCTTCACCAATTAAGCATGATAAGAAAAACTTTACCAGTTCTGATTGGCACTCTATTGTCATCGACGCTCGCTTTCGCTGATGTTTCCCTTGAAATTAAAGGGCTTAATGGAGCGCTTGAGGATAATGTTGATGCTTATCTGAGTGCGATTCCTGAAGAAGAGTACTCGGTTTCATTAAGGTTCCAATCTCGCTTGGAGTCTATGATAAAAGAAGCCCTGAATGCGTTAGGTTACTACCACCCTAATATCACATTTTCTCACTCCCAAGATGATACCGAAATGACCGTTACGGTTGAGCCGGGAGAGCCTGTTGTTATTTATACTTCAGATATCGTTCTGACTGGTGAAGCCAAAGATGATCCTGACTTTTTGGCTTTGATAGCTAGAAGTAAGCTGTCTAAAGGTTCGATTCTGAATCATGGCAATTATGATTCTTTGAAATCATCGATCCGCAACCTTGGATTAGCGAAAGGCTACTTCGATGGGTCGTATGATCTTAGCAAGCTAGAAGTCGCCCCTGAATTAAACCGTGCTTATGTCCGCCTTCATTATAACAGTGGTATACGCTACCACTTTGGCACAACTACAGTGACGGGCAGTCAAATTGAAGATGACAAAGTTCAATCTCTCAAGCCGTTTAAAGATGGCGAACCTTACTCTATTACCAAAGTCGGCGAGTACAACCAAAACTTGTCGAATACAGATTGGTTCTCCTCGGTATTTGTTGAGCCAGATTTAAGTCAGTTAGGCGAAGGCCGAGAAATCCCGATGAAGGTTAGCCTTGCTCCGCAAGCTCGTAACCAAATCGAAACGGGTATCGGTGTCTCAACGGACCTTGGTGTGAAAGGCACTCTTAAATGGAAAAAACCTTGGGTTAATGACAGAGGCCATAGCTTCAATAGTAGCTTGTCGATCTCCAAGCCTGAGCAGACGATCACTGCAGCTTATAAAATCCCATTGGATGACGTACTTAATGACTACTACCAAGTTAAGTACGGTATGAAAAATTTGGATAATCGTGATACCAAGAGTTTGGAATCCAACCTCGCCTTAGAAAGATATTGGCGTCTGGACAATGGCTGGCAACGCACGGTGTTCATTCGATACTTGGTCGAAAACTATGAACAAGGTTTACAAGATGACTTGGCACAGTTTGTTTTGCCGGGTTTCTCTTTCTCACGAACTCGAACGCGAGGTGGTTCGATGCCGATGTGGGGCGATAAACAAACCATTATGTTTGAAGCGGCCGATGATACCTTGTTATCCGAAACTAAGGTTGTTCGTTTTCAAGGCCAAACCGCTTGGATTCGAAGCATTGGCGATAACCACCGAGGCCTAACTCGGCTTCAATTTGGCGGTAACTTTGCCGACGAGTTTGAGAAGCTGTCTCCTTCCCTAAGATTCTTTGCCGGTGGTGATAACAGTATTCGTGGTTATGGCTATGAGTCGATCTCTCCGCGCGATGAAAGTGGCGCTCTAACGGGTGCAAAATTTATTGCAACCAGTTCGTTTGAATACCAATACCGCTTGGTTGGAAACTGGTGGGGCGCTGCATTCTACGATATTGGTGATGCATTTAATGACAAGCCAGAGTGGAAGCACGGCACCGGTGTCGGGGTGCGTTGGGCGTCCCCCGTTGGTCCAGTGAGTCTAGATTTTGCTTGGGGCCTAGATGCGAAGAAAGGCGATGAGTTCCAACTGCACTTTAGTTTAGGACCTGAATTATGATCAAAGTGATGGGCAAGTGCCTGAAATGGACGTCGATCTCATTGACGTCTATTTTGCTATTGTTGATAGCCCTGCTCGGTTTTGTTTTGTTCACCAATCCAGGGTTGAACACCGTGTTGTGGGGCGCTGAAAAAGCATTACCACAACTTAAAGTGGAAAGTACTAAAGGGGCCCTGTTCCCAAGCTTTACGCTTAATAATGTTCAGTTTAAAGATGACAGCCTGCATATCGACACCAAGGTTCAAAAGCTTAACTTGGCTATTAACCCTCGTTGTTTGCTTGATCCTAAGCTGTGTGTTGATCGTTTAGCGATTCAAGGGTTGGACTTCGCATTTACTGAACTGCCTCCACCCTCTACAGAAGAAGTAGAACCGACTCCGCCCGTGACATCGGTAAAAACACCACTACCAATAGTGATCAATCGCATCGCTTTATCTGATATCAAACTGAATATCTTGGGTCATGAAATCGAATGGGGTTTGTTCTCAACCGCTCTGAGCATGCAGGGTGAAACGCTGACGGTTTCGCCAACCTTGTTCAATGATCTTAAGGTTAAACTTGCTGAGTCGACGGTAGAACCACAAGCAGAAACTGTCGAGCCAGAAACCGCCGCTAAAACGGCTATCGAGTTACCTGAAGTCTTAATTCCTTTGCAGGTTGTACTTGAGCGTTTTGACCTAAACCGTTTCACCTTAGAACAAGAAACGCCAATTATTGTCAACCACCTTGGCCTTGAAGCTAAGGCGGGTAAGCACACGGTAGATGTTTCCACTCTAGAGCTCGATATGCCCCAAGCAAGTGCGAATTTAGCGACGAAGGTTGAGCTCAAGGGTGGCTATCCGCTAGAACTTTCTTTGGATGCGTTAGTGAAAGAAACAGACCTTGCTGGTCAGAAATTATCACTAAAAGCACAAGGAAGCGTGGCTAAGCTGCACTTAGATTCTCAGTTTTCTGAGCTGATTGAGGCAAAGCTGTCTGGGGATATTCAACCCTTAGAGCCAACTCTACCATTTGACCTTCTTTTAGAGGGCGGACAAGCGCAGTGGCCTCTTACCGGAAAAAGCGATTACCAAGCGACAATTGAGCAATTCAAAGCTGATGGCTCATTAGATGGCTTCAATGTTCTACTTAAAGGTGAGGCCGATGGTAAGGAAATCCCTGAGTTATCAATCGATCTGCAGGGTAAAGGCACGACGGAACAGATTGAGTTCGAGCGTCTAAAGCTAAACACGTTAGGCGGTGAACTCAACGGTGTCATTAAAGCGAATTGGAAGAGTCTCGTTGACTGGCAAGCTGACGTGACACTTAAAGACATTCAACCGGGCCTGCAATGGCCAGAAGCCGAGGGTAACATTAGCGGAAGCATTGTCACCTCGGGTGAGTTGACGGAAGCGGGCGGTTGGGCGATTGAATTGCCTAAACTGGATATTGAAGGGATCTTGCGAGAGTACCCTCTGGATATCGAAGGACAATTGTCAGCGTCAGATCGCAGCGCGAGCGGTGAACCAAAGTTGAAAACCAGCGGTTTGAGCTTGGCTCATGGTGTTAACTCGATTAAGGCACAGGGGCAACTTGATAAGCAATGGGACATGGGCGTTGAGATCTTCTTCCCTGAGCTTGCAAAAAGTAGTCCTGAGCTGAAAGGTAGAGTGATCGGTAGCATCCAACTTAGCGGCCCAACGAAAGAGCCTGAAGTCGATCTTGCTTTAAATGTTGATAAGGTCGATTGGAATAACGAAGCAACACTAGAATCCTTGTCGCTTAATGGCTCTTTGGTTCCTCTGCCATTACCTGAAGCCCAAGCCGATCTTGTACTCAAAGCTAAGAACTTGACCTATCAAGATCAAAACGTGGAAAGTATTGATCTCACGGTGAGTGGTGGTGAGAAGAAACACACAGTGACACTTGATGTGATATCCGACATCGTGTCGACAAGTTTGGCGATCTCTGGAGAGTTGATTCAAAAGCCTTCTATTATTTGGGATGGGTCGTTAGACCGCGTCAAAATAACCACTCAGCAAGGTCCTTGGGTATTAGATCAACCTGTCGCGATAAAGGCGGATGTCGATAAACAGTTTGCCGATGTTCAAGCGCACTGTTGGAAGCAATCTGGTTCGAGTGTGTGTTTGGATGAAGACGTTCGTGTCGGTAAATCGGGTGAGGCCAAGGTGGCCATCAATCAATTCGATTTCGAGCAGATTAAAGCCTTTGTGCCTAAAGAGACGCAATTGCAGGGCTTAGTCAATGCGACTGCCCATGCTAAGTGGTCTGAACAAGGTGAGCCTGAGGTTACGGTAAGCGTTGATATGCCGAAAGGTCAGGTTGTTCAACAAGTTGGTGAGCCAATTACACTGGGTTGGGAAAGTATTGCATTGAATGCCCAGTTGAAAGACAACAAACTGGATGCCGATTTTAAGCTGGATGTTTCCGACAATGGTGACCTGTCTGGTACGGTGTCGTTACCGGATATCCTTGCCGAAGACAAAATGGTCGATGCTGCAATTAAGCTGACCACGTTCCACCTCGATTTCTTGCAACCAATCCTAGGTGAGTACAGCCTATTGAAAGCCGGCCTTGAGAGTGATCTTCAAGTTAAAGGTTCTTTGATGCACCCTCAAGTTTTTGGTCAGTTCTCGGTTGATGGTATTCAAGTCAAAGGCGACGTCACGCCTGTTGATGTGAAAGATGGCCGTATCGATCTCGACTTTGATGGTTATAGTGCAAAGCTTGATGCGAATGTAGAAACACCTGACGGTCACCTTGATATTGAGGGAACCGGAGATTGGCAAGATCTTAAAGCATGGCACTCTAACGTTAGAGTTTTTGCCGATGAGTTGATGGTTGATATCCCGCCGATGGTCAAGGTTAAGGTCGTACCTGATATGACTATTGATGTCACGCCCGAGCTGGCAAAAATTACGGGTGACATAGCACTACCATGGGGACGAATTGTGGTAGAAGACTTACCACCGTCAGCGGTTGGTGTGTCTTCCGATCAGGTGATATTGAACAAAGATCTTGAGCCTGAAAGTGAAGATACGATCCCATTCAATGTGATGACCAATATTAATATCTCCATTGGTGATGACTTTAAATTGTCTGCCTTCGGTCTTGAAGGCGACTTGGTTGGTAAGCTCAATGTAGCTCAAAAAGACCAAGGCCCATTCATCACTGGTGAAGTGAATATCGTCGATGGTACTTACCAATCATTCGGGCAAGACCTCTTGATCGAAGAGGGTAAAATTCTAATGAATGGTCCACCGGATCAGCCATATGTAGCCATCAATGCGATTCGTAACCCTGATAATACTCAGGATGATGTGACAGCAGGTATTCGAGTTACAGGCCCTGCGACAGAGCCGACCATCGAGATTTACTCTGATCCAGCGATGCCACAAGCGAACGCGCTGTCTTATATTTTGCGTGGCCAAGATATCGATGGTGAGTCGAGCGGTTCGATGACAACAACCTTGATCGGTTTGAGTTTGGCTAAGAGTGGTAAGGTTGTTGGCGAAATCGGCGAAGCCTTTGGTGTACAAGATTTACAACTGGATACAGCAGGCTCTGGCGATGACTCTCAGGTTACGGTAAGCGGCTATATTCTCCCAGGTTTACAGGTGAAATATGGTGTGGGTATCTTTAACTCGTTAGGCGAGTTTACCGTTCGTTATCGATTGATGCAGGATCTCTACGTTGAGGCAGTATCGGGTCTAGACAGTGCTGTGGATCTTCTCTATCAATTTGAATTTGAGTAACACTTTGAGCGGTGATTGATTAGCGGATGACGAATGCTAGGGAGTGAGTATGCAGCACCTCGTTTTTGTTTATGGGACATTGAGAAAAGACCAATCAAACCACCACTATTTAAAACAGTGTGAGTGTTTAGGAAGGTTTGACACACCTGAGGAATACGCACTTTTTGATTTAGTTGCGTATCCGGGGATGATTTTTGGAAAGAAAAGTGTCGCTGGCGAGGTCTATATCATTAACGACGAAATTTTGGAGTCGCTCGATCGGCTAGAAGATGTTCCTGTTGAGTATCGTCGCGAGCAAATAGAGACTATATTTGGATTAGCATGGGTATATTTGTATCAGCTTGATCTAACAGCTAATAAAGAAATACTTTCGGGTGACTGGTGTAAGCGGGACAACCCGCTATAGTGAATGAACTACTGGAAGCATTCTGACGTAATAGCTAAAAGTCTCAATGTACGAGCTAGTCTTTTCCATCAGGAGGAAATTATGAAATATATATTATTGGTGCTATCAGTAATGCTATTTGGTTGTGCGCAAACCCCGCCACCAACATCAATGAATACGACCGATTGGCAGAGCTTTGGCGAAGAAATGGCGCTAAAAGGGAAAACCAAACAGACTGAAGCAAGTTTGGCAGAAGCTGCGTCTTCACCATCTATTGATGCCGATTTGTATGCGGCTTACGACCAAGGTTATGAAGTGGGTAAAACTCAGTACTGTTCACAGAACCCGCGAGCGCTAGGACGCCGCGGTGAGACCTACCTTGGCATTTGCGATGACGTCGATAAATGGTTCCGTTTTAATTACGAGCGTGGTGCTGAATCAAAGTATAGCGTTCAATAGTTCGGTGATTGTTTAATTCAGCGAACAACAAAAAGCCAGCATATAAATGCTGGCTTTTTTAATGACGTTATTTTGAGAAATAAACGAGAGAATTAGTCTCGGTTAAGCTCAAGAAACTCTTCTACTTTGCGAACCATGTCTGTTGAGCCAACAAAGAAAGGTACACGTTGGTGTAACTCAGTTGGTTTGATGTCCATGATACGTTGAGCACCGTCTGAAGCGATACCACCCGCTTGTTCCATAAGGAAAGCAATTGGGTTGCACTCGTAAAGCAAACGTAGTTTACCTTGAGGATGGCTTTGTGTGCTTGGGTATAAGTAGATGCCACCTTTCAGCAGGTTACGGTGGAAATCTGATACTAGAGAACCGATGTAACGAGAGGTGTAAGGGCGGTTATCACTTGGCTCATCTTCTTGGCAGTACTTGATGTACTTTTTAACACCCGTAGGGAAGCGGAAGTAGTTACCTTCGTTGATCGAGTAGATCTTACCTTCATCAGGGATCATCATGTTTTCATGAGATAGACAGAAGGTACCCAGTGATGGGTCGTAGGTGAAACCATTGACGCCAGCGCCTGTTGTGTAAACAAGCATGGTTGAAGAACCGTAAATTACGTAACCAGCTGCGACTTGTTTGTGTCCAGGTTGCAGGAAATCTTCTTGTGTTGGTGGGGTACCAATCGGTGACACTCGGCGGTAGATAGAGAAAATCGTACCAACCGATACATTCACATCGATGTTTGAAGAACCATCAAGTGGATCCATCAGAACAACGTATTTTGCGTTTTTGTTGAGCTCTTTATTGAAGGCAACAGCTTCGTCTTCTTCTTCACTTGCAACGCCACAAACTTGGTCACGAGCTTCTAGAGCCGCTTTAAATTTGTCGTTCGCGTAAAGGTCTAGCTTTTGTTGCTCTTCACCTTGAACGTTGTCTGTACCAACAGCGCCAGTAATGTCGACAAGACCTGCTTTGTTGATTTCACGGTTAACAATTTTCGCAGCAAGACGAATTGATGACAAAAGGGATGATAGATCACCACTTGCATGGGGAAAGTCACTTTGTTTTGCAACAATGAACTCACCAAGGGTGCGCATCTCAGACATGTTATTTCCTTAAACTTCTCTCAATATTAGGGGGGATTTGAGCACTGTAGATTAGGCCTCTTGAGTGGGCTTTATTCATCTAGACGCTTACCTAAATTCTAAAGGTTAGATCTTTTTAATGGTAATGAACTAAGCGACACAGATCTCACTTACTATGTCGACTAAATTTGTTTTGCATTGCTGCTCGCTTTTAATCGCCATTTAATGATAATGAGTGCAAGTAGTTTGATTTAAACATGGCTCATTTAGCCAAGCGTTTGGAAGCAATATATGCATATTCACATCTTAGGAATTTGTGGCACCTTCATGGGTGGTGCCGCGGTATTGGCTCGTCAATTAGGTCACAAGGTTACGGGTAGTGACGCGAATGTTTACCCTCCAATGAGCACTTTGTTGGAATCGCAAGGGATTGAAATTATTGAAGGGTTCGACCCTAGTCAATTAGAGCCAAGGCCTGATCTCGTGGTTATCGGTAATGCGATGAGCCGTGGTAACCCGTGTGTTGAGTATGTATTGGATAATAACCTTAGATACACATCAGGCCCGCAATGGTTGCAAGAATTTCTACTGCATGACCGTTGGGTTCTTGCGGTCTCGGGAACGCATGGCAAGACCACTACATCAAGCATGTTGGCTTGGATCTTGGAAGACTGTGGCTATGCTCCGGGCTTCTTAGTTGGTGGTGTGTTGGGTAACTTTGGTATCTCTGCTCGCCTTGGTGAAAGCATGTTCTTCGTGGTTGAAGCCGACGAATATGACAGTGCTTTTTTCGATAAACGATCTAAGTTCGTTCATTACCACCCAAGAACCTTGGTGATGAATAATCTTGAGTTCGATCATGCGGATATCTTTGACGATCTTGAAGCGATCAAGCGACAGTTCCATCATTTGGTTCGCACTGTGCCAAGTAATGGTCGTATTTTCTCACCGAAGCAAGATACGGCTATTGAAGATGTTCTATCTCGTGGGTGTTGGAGTGAGACTGAATCGAGCGGCGAACTTGGCGATTGGGATGCCAAGAAACTGGTTAAAGATGGCTCCAAATTTGAGGTCTATTTCCAAGACGAATGTGTTGGAATGGTAGACTGGGATTTGGTTGGTGATCATAACGTAAGTAATGCCTTGATGGCGATTGCGGCGGCAAGACATGTTGGTGTGACACCCGACTTAGGATGTGAATCACTGGCAACTTTCATTAATACCAAGCGTCGCTTAGAGTTTAAAGGCGAAGTGGCAGGTGTTTCTGTCTATGACGATTTTGCTCATCATCCTACAGCGATTGAACTTACTCTGGGTGGCTTACGTAATAAGGTCGATACGAAAAAAATCATTGCTGTTTTAGAGCCTCGTTCTGCCACCATGAAGCGTGGTGTGCATAAAGAAACCTTGGCTGATTCGCTCAAACAGGCGGATTCTACCTACTTATTCCAACCGGATAACATTGATTGGTCTGTACAAGATGTTGCCGATGCGTGCCATCAAACCGCACATGTAAGTGATGACATGGATGCATTCGTTGCTAGAATTGTCTCAGAGGCACAAGCGGGCGACCAAATCTTAGTCATGAGTAATGGTGGCTTTGGTGGTATTCACCAGAAATTGTTGGATGCGTTGGCACTCAAAGGCTAACGGCATCCACGACCTTATATTTTGAAGTAATTGAGAACATGACAAAACACGATAAAGCTATAACCCTCGCTTTCACTGGCGCATCAGGTGCGCCTTATGGCCTGCGTTTACTTGAATGCCTTTTGGCGGCGGATTATCAGGTCTATTTACTGATATCGTCGGCTGCGCGAGTGGTGTTGGCGACCGAGCATGAACTTAAGTTACCTGCAGGGCCCGATGCCGCGAAACAAGCTTTGGTTAAGCATTTAGGCTGCGACCCAGAAAAGCTCGTGGTGTGTGGCAAAGATGATTGGTTCTCACCGGTTGCCTCTGGTTCTGCAGCGCCGAAGCAGATGGTCGTTTGCCCATGTTCAGCGGGAAGCTTGGCTTCAATTGCTCATGGCCTGTCAGATAATCTGATTGAGCGTGCTGCAGATGTGGTCATGAAAGAACGAGGCCAACTGTTGTTGGTGGTTCGTGAGACGCCATTCTCGACGCTGCACTTAGAGAACATGCATAAGCTATCGACTATGGGCGTGACGATCATGCCTGCCGCTCCGGGTTTTTATCATCAACCTCAGTCGATTGAAGATCTGGTCGATTTTATGGTGGCGCGCATTTTGGATCATCTTGGCATCGAGCAAGGTTTAGTGCCACGTTGGGGTTACGATCAACGTAATTGATCCAAACTTGATAGCTTATTGTTAAAATTCGAATTACAATTCTGAACACTCATCGGGGAGCGAACCATTCAAATAATGAATGCGAGCTGAGATCAAGCAAGTGCTTGGGACCCGTAAACCTGAACCAGATAATGCTGGCGTAGGAATTGAGTTAGGAACAACTTCTACCGTTCTCCTCCCTCAAACCTGTGCCGCTCAGACCATGGAGAGCGTCCAGTGAAATTCACATTAACAACTCTTGCTGTTACTACAGCCATCTCTTTTTCTGCCTTTGCTGCAGACAATACCCTAACGGTTTATACCTATGACTCTTTTGCTGCGGATTGGGGACCTCGTCCTGCCGTTGAAAAAGCATTTGAAGAAAAGTGTGGCTGCGATGTGAACTTTGTCGCGCTAGAAGATGGCGTATCTATTCTGAACCGCTTGCGTCTTGAAGGTGGGAACAGCAAAGCTGATATCGTGTTAGGCCTAGATAACAATCTGATGGCTGAAGCGAAAGCGACGGGCTTATTAGCTAAGCACAGTGTTGATACGTCATCAGTAACGCTTCCTAATGGTTGGAGTGACAGTACTTTTGTCCCTTATGACTTTGGCTACTTTGCGTTTATCTATAACAAAGAGAAACTAGCAAATCCACCTAAGAGCTTGAAAGAACTGGTTGAGCAGCGTGACGACCTTAAGGTTATCTACCAAGACCCACGTACATCAACGCCGGGTCAAGGCATGATGCTATGGATGAAGTCAGTATACGGTGATGAAGCGACAGCAGCTTGGAAGAAGCTCTCTCAGAAAACGGTTACTGTGACTAAAGGTTGGTCTGAAGCTTACTCTATGTTCTTAAAAGGTGAATCGGACTTAGTCTTGTCTTACACGACTTCTCCGGCTTACCACATCATTGCAGAAAGTGATTCTAAGTACGCAGCAGCAAGCTTTGAAGAAGGTCATTACACTCAAGTGGAAGTGGCGGCGAAAGTTAAAGGCAGCAAGAACGAAAAGCTTGCCGATGAGTTTATGGCGTTTATCCTAAGTGATGAATTCCAATCTGCGATGCCAACGGGCAACTGGATGTACCCAGTGACTGATATCGAGCTACCAAAAGGGTTTGAGCAGTTAACAGTACCGCAGAAAGCTCTGAGTTTTACGCCTGAAGAAATCGCTGCTAAGCGTAAGCCATGGATTCGTGAATGGCAGAGTGCACTTACTTTTTAAAAGATTAGCTTTCTAGCTTAACTTTCTAAAGATTAGTTTCCTAAAGCTCAGCTTTCTAACTTTCTGTATTTAAAGGTTCGTTCGATATTAACTGAGTGAACCACTTACGGTAAAAAATCAATTTATGATAAAGAAAACACCTAAGGTCGGGATCTGGGTTGCGATACTCATTACCGCCTTTGTGGTTTCAGCAGTTGGGGCATTGCTTAGCAATGCCCCTTCTCTTGATATCAGCCAAGTATGGTCCGATCCTTACTATTGGCATGTAACGAAATTCAGTTTTTATCAAGCGACACTCTCAACTGTGCTGAGTGTTGGCTTTGCTATACCTATTGCTCATGCTTTGTGTCGCAGGCAATTTTTTGGGCGAGCTCTGTTGTTAAGGCTGTTCGCGTCGACCTTGGTTCTGCCTGTGTTAGTTGGCGTGTTTGGTTTGCTTGCAATTTATGGCAACAGTGGTTGGTTAGCTAAATTTCTGGCGAACTTCGATATTGAATTACCATTCTCGATTTATGGTTTGAATGGCATTTTGCTGGCGCATGTCTTCTTTAACCTGCCCTATGCCAGTCGTTTACTTTTACAAGCTTTAGATACCGTGCCTGCCGAGCAACATAAGCTGTGTGCTCATTTGGGTATGAGTCATTGGAATAAATTTAAATGGGTTGAATGGCCTCGTTTAAGACAACAACTGCCTCATGTGTGTGGCCTAGTCTTCATGCTGTGCTTCACCAGCTTTGCTACCGTGATGGCGCTAGGTGGAGGTCCGAAATCGACCACTATCGAACTGGCTATTTATCAAGCGATTAAATTCGATTTTGACCTACAGGCTGGTGCGTTACTCGCGATATGGCAAATGCTGCTGTGTGGTGTATTAGCGGTGAGTATTCAGCGCCTGTCGAAACCTATTTCAGTGACGGCCAGTCAGTTGTCGGAAGAGAAATATTTGGTTAAGGACTGCTGGTGGTCAAAAGCTTGGGATAGCTTTTGGATCATAGTAGTCTCAATGCTGGTATTGCCGCCATTAGCCATGGTTATCGTCAGTGGTATTAACTCACAAGCACTGATTGTGCTCAGCAGCGAACCGTTTTGGGCTGCGTTAATGACCTCAGTTAAAGTTGCGTCCTTAGCAAGTGTTATTGCTGTCGGTATTGGTATTGCGATACTGCTGACCAGTCGTGCATGGCGTTTGCAGAATAAGAACTTTAGAGCCGATAAAATCGAGCTGATTGGTACCATTATCTTAGTGACACCAGGGTTAGTGATCAGTACGGGACTCTTCTTATTACTGCGTTCATTTACCGATGTATTTAGCTTAGCTTTCTTTATTGTGATTGCCGTGAATAGCTTAATGGCACTGCCTTATGTGATTAAAACCTTAGCCCAACCTATGTTGCATTTATCTCAACAGTATCAATACGTGTGTGCAAGCTTGGGAATGACAGGTTTCACTCGTTTTAGGCTGGTGGAGTGGCGCGCACTACGTAAACCAATGGCGCAAGCCTTTTCTATTAGCTTTATGCTGGCGATGGGGGACTTGAGTGCCATTGCCTTGTTTGGTAGCCAAGATTTTAGAACGCTGCCTTTGTATCTATTCCAATTGTTAGGCAGCTATCAAATGGAAGCTGCCGCGGTGGTTTCTGTGAGTTTACTGCTGCTGAGTGTGGGCAGTTTTAGCTTAATAGAATTTTTATTTACTCGAAGTTCAAAGCCCAATGCTAAAGAGTTAAGGAACCGATGATGTTAGTGATGAAAGAGGTGGACTACCACTATCACCGAGAGTTGTTTCGCTTTGATTTTCAAGCTGAGCAGGGCGACATTGTCGCGTTGATGGGGCCGAGTGGCGCTGGTAAATCAACGTTGTTGGCGCTAGTCGCGGGATTCATAGAGCCTACATCGGGTGAGATCTCAGTGGCAGGACAATCGCTTATTGGTAAAGAAGCGCACCAACGTCCATTGGCGATGTTGTTCCAAGAGCATAATTTGTTTGCCCATCTCACCGTACGTGAAAATATTGGTTTAGGGCTGCATCCAGGATTAAAGCTTACCGCAACCCAAAAGCTCAAAGTTGAGCAAGCAGCCGCACAAGTAGGTGTTGCAGAGTATTTAGATAGATTGCCTGAGCATTTATCGGGTGGCCAGCGCCAGCGTGTCGCGTTAGCCCGCTGTTTTGTTCAGCCTCATGATATCTGGTTGCTTGATGAACCTTTCTCTGCGCTTGATCCTTTGCTGCGCGAGGAGATGCTTAGCTTAGTGAAGCGATTAGCGGCAGAACGAAATATTACGGTATTGATGGTGACGCACCATTTAGGTGATGCACGCAGTATCGCGAATAAGTTTATTTTTGTGGCGCTAGGTAAGGTGTTGGTTGAAGACTCGATAGAGGTACTGACCGCTACTCATCCACAGCAAGAATTAAGCTCGTTTGTTAAAGCGGGTGAGTGACGACTGAGTATTGGTCTTGATGGCTTTTGATATTGAGTAAGTCGAAAACAAAAAGACCTAGCATGTGCTAGGTCTTTTATTATCTTTCTGAGTAAAAGGAGACGAAGGTTATTCGCCTTGCTTTAGCTCTTTTAAGATTTGGAAGATCTCGCGAGAAGACTTCGCTGGCTTGTTCGCTGATTTCTCTTTGTTAGCTTGGCGAGCTAGCTGACGAAGACGTTGACGGTCTGCTTCAGGGTACATTTCCATAACGTCAGAAATGGCAGCATCGCCTTCTGCAACAACGCGGTCACGCAGTTGTTCTAGTTTGTGCAGTTCAACTGTTGCTTGAGAGTGTTTGTTGCGAATTTTATCTAAAGCCGCTTGAATTGGCTCTGGATCTACATTGCGCATTACTTTGCCAATGTATTGAAGCTGACGGCGCTTTGCTTCATTTTTAAAGCGTTGTGCATCTTTAATCGCTTGTGCCAGGTCTTCAGACAAAGGGAACTTATCAAGAATAGAAGGCTTTAGTTCAACAAGCTCTTCTCCCAGCTTTTGCAGGGCATCCATGTCCGTTTTCATTTCTGTCTTACTTACCCAGATGATTTCTTCTTCTGGTTCCCATGGGGCTTTTTGGTTTTTGCGAGCCATCTTTTCTGCCTATGTCACTATCTCAAACGAATATATTGCCTATTTTAGCAAGAATCTTGGGGAGAAAGCGAAATTCTTGTTATCCTACGTAATATTGACCTAAAAAATTAGAATAGATATGGATGTAAAACAGCAAGTCGCCCAGCAAAGAGTTGAGCTAGAAGCCGCAGTAGCTAAAGCGTTGGATATGGCATCAGTGAGTGCAGACGCAGCTGAGGTCGCTATTACTAAGTCAACGGGTTTAAGTGTTTCAACACGTATGTGTGAAGTGGAAAACGTTGAATTTAATAGTGATGGTGCTCTAGGTATTACTGTTTACCGCGGCCAGAAAAAAGGCAGCGCATCTACATCTGATCTGAGTGAAAAGGCAATTGCTCAAACAGTAGCGGCTGCGCTTGATATCGCTCAGTACACTTCTGAAGACCCATTTGCAGGTCCTGCCGCAAAAGAATACATGGTAAAAGAAATTCCAGATTTGGATCTTTTCCACCCTGATGAACCAAACCCTGACTATGCCGCTGAGATTGCGATTGCTGCTGAGAAGCAAGCGCTAGCTTATAGCGACAAGATCAAACAAAGTGATGGTGCAAGCTACGACAGTCATTATGGTGTTAAGGTTTATGGTAACAGCCATGGCTTACTAGCAAGCTACGCCTCAAGTCGCCATAGCACGAGCTGCTGTGTGATTGGACAAGGCGCTAATGGTGAAATGGAACGTGACTACAGCTACACCGTTGCACGTCATCGTGATGAGCTATGGGCGCCTGAGCGTGTTGGTCAAGAAGCGGCAGAAAAAACCATCAGCCGTTTGGATGCTAAAAAGCTACCAACAGGCCAATATCCAATTATGTTCGCGAACGATGTTGCTACAGGTCTAATTGGCCACCTTGTGATGGCAATTAGCGGTGGTAACCTTTACCGTAAGTCTTCGTTCTTACTGGATCATCTAGGTCAGAAAATCTTGCCAGATTGGTTCAATATCTCTGAGCGTCCGCATATCTTACGTGGTTTGGCTTCAAGCCCATTCGATAGCGAAGGTGTTTACACTCAAGATCGTGAAATCATCACCGATGGTGTGTTAGCAACTTACCTGCTAACGAGCTACGCCGCACGTAAAATGGATATGACACCAACAGGTCATGCGGGTGGTATTCATAACTGGTTCGTTAAATCGACCGGTCAAAACTTTGAGCAAATGCTAAAAGAGTTAGGTACAGGCTTCCTTGTGACTGAAGTGATGGGTCAAGGCGTTAATACCGTGACAGGTGATTATTCTCGTGGTGCTGCAGGTTTCTGGGTTGAGAACGGAGAGATCCAATACCCAGTATCGGAAGTGACGATTGCGGGCAATCTAAAAGATATGTTCACTCAGATTGTAGCGGTAGGTAACGACGTTGAAACTCGTTCACAAATTCAAACCGGTTCTATCTTGCTTGAATCGATGAAAGTCGCGGGTGAGTAATTTGCTTAATTTGCTTTAGTTTAAATCTGAAGTTCAAACCTGAAGCGTAAATCTGACATATTAAAAAGGGAGCCTCTGGCTCCCTTTTTGTATTCAGCATCCCATCTTAGAATAGGCTATCTGTTTATTACACTAGATATGTATGAGTTAGATAAGCATGAGTTAGATAAGAATGGTGGCTAAGCCTAAGAATACCGATAGGCCAATCACATCGGTTACTGTGGTCAGAGCCATACCGCCTGCAAGGGCAGGGTCGATATTCATCTTCTTCAGCATCACAGGAATGGTTACACCGGCGATACCCGCGACAATCAAGTTTGTCATCATCGCTGCTGAGATGATGCCTCCCAAGATCCAATTGCCTTTCCAAGCAACCACTATGCCGCCAATGATAACGGCCCATAGAATGCCGTTAAGGAAGCCGATAGAGGCTTCTTTGAGTAGCAGTTCGCGTTTGTTACTGTCACCAATGTGACCAAGCGCTAAACCACGAATCACTAGAGCGACGGTTTGGTTACCTGCAACACCACCCATGGACGGTACGATAGTCATCAAAACAGCAATCGCGGCCATCTCATTCAGTGTGGCCTCAAACATATTCGACACAGACGCTGCCGCGAGTGCTGCCAAAACGTTTGCGCCTAACCATACACTACGACGACGAGCGGATTTTACGACCGGTGCGAAGGTATCTTCGTCATCGTCCATACCCGCCATACTCATCATTGAGTGCTCGGCATCTTCACGGATAACATCAACCACGTCATCGATCGTGATACGACCTACAAGATGTTGATTTACATCGACAACAGGAGCTGACACCCAGTTACGACGTTCGAACAGGCTGGCGATATCAGAGGCACTGGTTTCAACGGCGATCGCTTCGTCGGCATCTTCCATCACTTCTGAAACAGACACATCAGGCTGAGTCGTAATCAGTGTGCTGAGCGATAGGTTACCAATGAGGCGTTCGTCGTCATCGATAACATATAATGCATCGGTAGCGTCAGGTAATTCACCACGCATACGTAAATAACGCAGTACGACCTCAACATCGACATCACCGCGGATCGTGATTACGTCGGTGTTCATTAACGCACCCGCTGAATCTTCAGGGTACGAAAGGGCGGTCTCTACTAATGCACGGTCAACGGAGTCCATTTGGGAAAGGACTTCGCGAGAAACATCGTCAGGTAGGCTTCGAAGTACGTACGCGACGTCATCGGTTTCCATACCTTCGGTTGCTTCTGCCAAGGTTTCTGGTGCCATTTTTGACACAAGAGCATCTTTGACATCTTCGTTTAGTTCATCAAGAATTTCACCGTAGTCTTCAGGATCGGTGAGTTGCCAGAGTACATCACGACTTTTGCGAGGGGAGGCTTCTAAAAGGTGTGCAATATCTTCAGGTTCCATATCCTGAAGTTGTCGGCGTACGTGAACAAATCGGCCGTTTTCTAGGGCTTCGCTGACTTCTTGGAGGGTTTGGTGAGCTTGGTCGAATTCTAATTGCTCTGCCATATTTTCCTCCTATCTCATTATTCTAACAATGCTTGGAATAGTAACTTAATTCTGGGGCTTATTTAAATCATTAACTTAGGTAGAACTAAGAATTAATATTGGTTGATGCGTGGTTTGAGTTTTAGATGTTGTGAGTGAAGCGTTTTTTGCTACTCGCCCTCATCAAACCGGTCTTCAATTAGGTGACAAACGGCATCAAGCGCTTGCTGTGAATCGGTGCCTGCGGCTTGGATAGTGATGTGTTGCCCTTGCGCCGACTCCAGCATAAGTAGCCCCATTACACTGTCTGCTGTTGCCGTTTTATCTTCTTCACTATGGATAGTGATGGTTGCATCAAAGCTTTGTGCAAGCTCAACCAATTTTACGGCTGCTCTAGCGTGAAGACCCAAGCGATTTTGGATCAGTACAGTTCGAGTTAATTCCATGGTTAGCCCTGTTGGTGCTTCTCTAGGGAGGCGTGTCTGATTTGAACTTGATGGCCAAGTTGTTCGAAGTATTCACCAATTTTCTGAGTTAGGTAAACCGAGCGGTGTTTACCGCCAGTACAACCAATAGCGACCGTTAGATAACTGCGATTATTCTTCTCTAACATTGGCAACCACTGCTCAACAAAGCCTTGAATTTGCTGCTTGAGTTCAAGAACTTCTGAGTGTTTTTCAAGAAAAGAGTGAATGGGTGCATCAAGACCCGTTAATGGTCGTAGTGCGGGTTCCCAGTGAGGATTCGGCAAAAAGCGAACATCAAACACATAGTCTGCATCACTTGGTAGTCCGTATTTGAAACCGAAAGATTGAAAGACAATGATCAGCTCTTGCTTCTCTTTGCCTTCAACTTTAAATCGAACCTTTTCGCTCAATTCGTAGAGGTTGCAGTCACTGCTGTCAATCACAATGCTGGCTTGCTCTGCGAGAGGTGTTAGGAGTGTCTTTTCTAAATCAATCGCTTGCTCAAGAGATAGCTTTTCCTGACCGATCGATAAAGGGTGGATTCTGCGTGTTTCGCTGTAGCGTTTGAGTAGCGTTTGCTTACTTGCGTCTAGAAACAAAACGTTCACATCAATATCAGTGGCGGCTTCAAGTTGTTCTAGTGTCTCTGTAACTAACTGCGGTTCTTTCGGTAGGTTGCGAATATCAATGCTAACAGCGACGTTTTGATTGATCTCGCGTACCGATTCGACGAAGTCGCTTAGCAGGTTTACTGGAAGATTATCAACACAGTAATACCCCAAGTCTTCAAGGACTCGTAACGCAACACTTTTACCGGCCCCAGATTGGCCACTCACAACGATTAATCGCATGTTATTGCTCGCAAGTTGGCACTTGGATCATGATGTCGTAAAGCTCTTGATCGCTTTGAGCATTACGCAACTGTTTAAGGGTCTGCTTATCGTTAAGTCGTTCTGCCATACAAGAAAGGGTTTTTAGATGTTCTTTACATTGTTCACTAGGAACAAGCAGAGCAAATAATAGGTCGACAGGACGGTTATCAATCGCATCAAATTCGATGGGTTCTTGGCATTGCAGTAATACAGCAATCGCTTTATCACTGACATTCATACGAGCATGCGGAATAGCGATGCCATTACCGATACCAGTACTGCCCATCTTTTCACGGCTCAACATGCACTCAAACAGTTCTGTTGAATCTTGACC
This sequence comes from Vibrio sp. NC2, assembly GCF_025195005.1. Classification (NCBI taxonomy): domain Bacteria; kingdom Pseudomonadati; phylum Pseudomonadota; class Gammaproteobacteria; order Vibrionales; family Vibrionaceae; genus Vibrio; species Vibrio sp. NC2. The sequence goes on along the minus strand of NZ_JANVFC010000020.1, from coordinate 33,727 downwards.
GCAGCTTTCAGCGGCGATTTGACTGATGAGCTCAAGGGCTCTTTTTTTGCTTGTGCATTGGACTGCACTTTTGGTGCAGTCCAATGAAAGTACTTCGCTTAATTGCATGTTAGTGACTACTTAGCTTTTCTTTGTGCTTGTTGAGTTGGCGGACGAGTTTATCAACCAATGAATCAATCGCGGCATACATGCTTTCATCAGTTGCTGTCGCATGGATTTCCCCCTGATTTATATGCAGGGTAGCTTCCGCGATTTGATTGATTTTCTCAACTTTTAAAACAACCTGAACGCTATTGATATGATCAAAGAAGCGCTCAAGTTTGTCGAATTTAGTGCGAACATAGTCTTGCATTGAATCGGTAAGATCAACGTGATGGCCTTGAATATTGATTTGCATAGACTTTCCTTTTCAGTTGGTTGCCAGGTTATAACTAAATTAATAGTTAACTAAATAGCTAACTAAATTAGCTTATAGCAGGCGTTTACGCTGACTCGATGGGGCAATGCCCAGAGACTCACGGTATTTCGCTATGGTACGTCTAGCTACCTGAATTCCTTGGTCAGCCAGTAAAGCAGCAATCTTACTGTCACTGAGAGGCTTAGCGGTATTTTCCGCTGCGACAAGCTTCTTAATGAGTGCGCGAATTGCTGTAGATGAACATTCACCGCCATTGTCAGTGCTGACATGGCTTGAGAAAAAGTATTTGAGTTCGAAGATGCCACGTGGCGTGTGCATGAATTTTTGAGTCGTCACACGAGAGATCGTGGATTCGTGCATATCAACGGCTAACGCAACATCATTCAGAACCATTGGCTTCATCGCTTCTTCGCCATGTTCGAAGAAATCACGCTGATGTTCAACAATGCATCGCGCAACTTTGAGTAGCGTCTCATTTCGGCTTTCTAAGCTTTTGATTAGCCATTTTGCTTCTTGCAAATTTGAGCGAATGAATTGGTTGTCTGCGCTGCTGCCCTTGCTACCAAGAGCGGCATATTGCTGATTTACTTTCAGCTTAGGGACACTATCAGGGTTAATGGTGACTAACCACTTTCCAAGATCTTTGAACACCGTTACGTCTGGAACCACATATTCAGTTTCGTCCGGTGTAATCTTACTGCCAGGTCGAGGATCCAGTTGCTGAATCAGCTGTAGAACCTCACGCAGTTCCGCTTCTTTCAGCTTGGTTTCTTTGATGACTAATTTGTAATCGCGGTTACCGAGTTGGTCGATGTGGCTAGTAAGTACTAACTTAGCTTCGTTAAGCCAAGGGGTATCCTGGGGAAAGGTTGCCAGTTGCAGTAACAAGCAATCTTGTAGGTTCACTGAACCGACACCCAGCGGGTCAAACTGCTGAACTCGTTTGCGGACGGCTTCAATCTCATCAAGCTCTACTTCTTCGCTATCGAAGTTTTCAAGGATATCTTCACAAGATACGGTGAGGTAGCCATAGTCATCAATGGCATCAATCAGCGCGAAAGCAATGCTTCGGTCAGTTTCAGAAAATGGTGTTAGGTCGAGTTGCCAAAGTAGGTAATCGTGTAGGCTTTGAGTCGTTTCGCCTTGATAAACAGGCATGTCGTCATCAATCGCAATACCAGTGTTACCTGTGTTGGCGCTGTAGACGTCTTCCCAAGTTGTGTCGATTTCTAGTTCGTTGCCAATTTCTGATTTTTCGATTAAGTCTGAACTATCAGGTAAATCTTGCTCTGTGGCTTCAACTGTTTCTTTCTCGTCACTGCTAGGTTTCTCTTCCGATGTAGGCGTATCTTCATTGCCCTCTTCGACATCGAGTAGTGGATTAGATTCAAGTGCTTCTTGAATCTCTTGCTGCAAATCTAAAGTAGACAATTGCAACAAACGAATCGCTTGCTGCAATTGAGGAGTCATTGCTAACTGTTGGCCTAGCTTAAGTTGTAATGAGGGTTTCATTCAGTGTGACTTACCTAGTTATTATTCTTAGAACTCTCGATACTCTCTATATAATCATAGACGGAATTGTTCGCCTAGATAAACTTGTTTAACTTGTTCGTTATTGAGAACATCTTCAGGAGTACCTTCAGCGATCAGGTGTCCTTGGCTTACGATGTAAGCTTTTTCACACACATCTAATGTTTCACGAACGTTGTGATCGGTAATCAAAACGCCCAAGCCGCGATCGCGTAGGTGAACAATGATTTTCTTGATATCGATAACTGAGATCGGGTCAACACCGGCAAACGGTTCATCCAGCAGAATGAATTGCGGGTTTGCTGCTAGAGCTCGAGCAATCTCCACACGACGACGCTCACCACCTGACAGAGCCATACCATTACTGGTGCGGATATGTTGGATGTGAAACTCTTCTAGAAGGTCTTCCAGCTTATCTTGGCGCTGCTCGTTAGTCATCTCATCACGGGTTTGTAAAACGGCCATGATGTTGTTCTCAACAGACAATTTACGGAAAATCGATGCTTCTTGCGGTAGGTAACCGATACCAAGACGAGAACGACTGTGCATTGGCAAGATACTGATGTCACGGTCGTCAATGCTGATAGTTCCTTCATCACGCGCAACCAGGCCAACTATCATATAGAAAGAGGTCGTTTTCCCCGCACCGTTAGGGCCAAGCAGACCAACGATCTGGCCTGACTCTACCTGCAAGCTTACATCGGTAACAACTTTGCGCTTACTGTAGGTTTTCGCTAGGTTTTTTGCTTTAAGAACAGCCATCGTTACTTATTCACTTCCGTTGGTTGTAAAACCGTTGACACTCGTTTGTTTTCACCACTGTCAGCGACTAATTTTTGAGAGCCGATCTGGTAGGTGATCTTAGAGCCACGAATGATGCTGCCATCTTGAGATAGCATTGCATTCTTAGTCATGATCAATTTGTCGGCAACAAGCTGGTAATGTAAGTCATCAGCTTCACCGTAGAGTGTCTTCCCGTCGTCAGTCAGTTGAGAGAAGGTCGCTGGCTTACCGAAGCCTTGAATTTCTTCAATCTCACCGTTTACGGCGTTGCGGGTAACAATAACCTTATCGGCATTGATATTGATGCTGCCTTGCTTAAGGTTTACATCACCAAGGAAAGTCACTTGGTTACTTTTCATATCCAATTGCTGGCTGTCTGAGTCAATGTAGACAGGTTGCTCGCTATCCGAAGAAAGGGCATAGACATTAGGCGCCGCAAGGGTCAAAGCGAATAAACTAAGGTGTAAGAGTTTCATATCTACCTTGAACAGAATTAAAGAGGGTTGCATTGTTGGTACCGAAGTTACCTTTCATTGCTTGTCCCTCAGTTTCAAAAAATGTACCGATCATATGGACCGGAGTCTCTGAATAAAAATCTCGGCTAGGCAGCTCAACAACCATTTTATCTGTGGTCATTGTATCGAAGCTGGCTTCTGGCAACAGGTTCTTTGCCACGACGTTGTCATAAAACGTGACAACTTGATTCTCATCCATAATCGCGCGATCAGCGGTGACTTGCCATTCAATCGTGTGCCCTTCTCGGAATACCGAAAGAACCGGGTTTTGAAAGTGCGTATCGCCAACCACTGAGTAGTGTTCTAAATACGTCGATTCAACCTGATAGCTACGAATACCGCTTTCGTCATAGCTAATGTTGTTTAGACTTTTGCCACTAAACGCGGGCAGCTCCAAATTTGGAGCCACTTGTATCGTTGATGTTTGCTCTTTGTCGTACAAGTAATAGGTCGACCAAGAGGCAATAAATATGAGTATTAAATAGATAATACGAGTAAAACTCATATGCTTAAACCTTTATGCACGTCGAGTTCATTTCTTGCTTGTAAAATAAGGTCGCAAACTTCACGTACCGCACCGTGACCACCGTTAATGGTTGTCACGTAATTTGCACGCTTTGCAAGTAGTGGATGACCATCTGCAACACATATTTTCAAGCCAACTTTTTCCATCACAGGCCAGTCGATCAGATCGTCTCCGATGTAGCCCGTATTTTCAGGATTTACAGAAAGCTTATCGCAAATATCTTGGTATGCCTTAACTTTATCATCCTGACCTTGGTAAATAAGCTTAATACCGAGAGCGGTCATTCGATTCTCAACAATTTGAGATTTACGGCCAGTGATGATCGCGATTTCGATACCAGCGTTCATCAGTGACTTAATGCCATAGCCATCACGAGTGTGGAAGGTTTTCAGTTCTTCACCGTTGTTGCCCATGTAGATGCGACCATCTGAGAATACGCCATCGACATCGCAAATAAGCAATTTGATCTCTTTTGCTACGGCAAACACTTCTGAATCTACCGTGCCGTATAGAGTTTCGACTGTCTGTGTCATTACATTACTCCTGCTTTCAGTAAGTCATGCATGTTTAACGCTCCGACTAGTTTGCCTTCATGGCACAGCATTAGGCCATTGATGCTCTTAGCTTGCATCAAGTTCAAACCCTCAACCGCGAGCATGTTTGGTTCTGCTACCGTCGGATTTAGCGTCATCACGTCGCCGATCTGCGTATCATGGATATCGATGCGCTTGTCTAGGATACGGCGCAAATCACCATCAGTAAAAATACCGGCCATTAGACCGTCTTCACCCACGACTGCCGTCATCCCCAAGCCTTTTTGAGATATCTCCAAAAGAGCGTCTCGTACCAATGCTTCCGGTGCTACCACTGGAAGTGCATCGCCCGTATGCATGATATCTTCAAGCTTCAATAATAGTTGTCGACCCAAAGCGCCGCCAGGGTGGGACAAAGCAAAATCTTGCGCAGTAAAGCCTCTGGCTTGTAACAGTGCGACGGCTAATGCATCTCCCATCACCAAGGTTGCCGTGGTGCTGGTTGTTGGTGCAAGCCCTAATGGGCACGCTTCTTCTGGCACTGATATTTGTAAATGAATATCAGACAAAGTCGCCATGTTTGATGCTGGCTTACCTGTCATGCTGATAATCTTGATGTTCAAACGCTTCAATACCGGGAATAAGCTTAGGATTTCACCTGATTCGCCAGAGTTGGATATTGCTATCACAACATCGCCAGCCCCGATCATTCCTAAGTCACCGTGCGCAGCCTCCCCGGGGTGTACGAAGAAAGCGGATGTCCCAGTACTTGCTAGTGTTGCTGCTATTTTTTTGCCGATGTGGCCAGATTTTCCCATGCCCATCACAACCACTTTTCCTTTGTTGTTCAGGATAAGGTCGCAAGCTTTGCAAAAGTCATCATTAAAATATTGGTCCAATTGAGTAAGACCTGCAACTTCGGTTTCCAAAACTTGCTTTGCAACACTGCGATAATCGAATGACTGAGACATTAAATACTCCAAGTACGGGAAGTTAAATCAATAATTAAGCTGACATGTTCATAAGTAGGTAAGCTTGGTAGGCCACGAATGTCACTATTAACACACCGCCTTCAATACGATTCACACTACGTGATTTACCTAGTGCCATTACAACAAGAAGTAGCGATACACCTAGCATTACCCAGAAATCACGCCCCATCGCAAACTCGCTCAAGACTGAAGGGTTGAGGATGCCAGGGATACCCATAACAGCAAGGATGTTGAATACGTTCGAGCCAATGATATTACCCACGGCCATATCATCTTCACCCTTCATTACGCCAGCAAGTGATGCTGCTAGCTCAGGCAGACTTGTACCAACGGCAATAATGGTTAAACCAATCACAAGGTCGCTCATGCCAAAGAACTTCGCGATAACAACCGCGTTATCAACCAACATGTTGGCAGCTAGAGGCAGAATTATCAGACCAACTACCACCCACATTGCGGCTTTAGGGTTGCTCACGCCTTCAGGAACTTCAGATTCTTGTTCTTCAAGGAAGGCATCGCCGTTCTTTTTCTCACTGCGGCTGATTTGCAGCATCGCGAATAAGAATGCGGCAAAAAGAACAAACAACAATACGCCTTCGTAGAACCCTAAATGGTTGTCCCACAGCAAAGCGCCCGCTAGTAGAGTCACACCAATCATCAATGGTAGTTCACGGCGAATCACACCAGAGCTAATTGATAGCGGTTTGATAAGCGCTGTAATACCCAAAATCAGTGCGATGTTGGCGATGTTAGAACCGAGAACGTTACCTACAGCTGTATCTGTTTTTCCATCAAGAGCAGCTGTTGCTGAAACCATCATTTCAGGAGCTGAAGACCCCATTGCTAGAATCGTCATACCGATAACTAATGGTGAGATACCAAAGTTGCGAGCAAGAGCAGCGGCTCCATAAACCAGTTTATCTGCGCTCCACACCAAAAAACCTAGACCGATAATAAGAAACGCAATCGCTTCAAGCATGATGATTCCTAAAAATTAATAAAAAACGGAGAATTAACCGCTAATTTTGACTTGTTGCTAGATAAAAGGGAAGTCACTCGGCAAATTAATTACCAGTTAGCAGGCAAGAAAGAGAGCTCAATAGATAATTTTCTAATGCTTTCAAATTCCTGCATAGATTTCTGTTTAATATGAATTAATTGAACAGTGCTTTTAATTCTAAAGTAGACTCATTATTATTGCAGCCATAATTGGCGTATTTTAAAGCAAGGAAACAACAAAAATATGTTGAACACTGAGCTTGTGAAAGTTAAGAACCTCAGCTTCTCACGCGGTGAGCGCGTTATCTTTGATGACATCAGTTTAGAGGTGCCTCAAGGCAAAATAACCGCCATCATGGGCCCGTCAGGGATCGGTAAAACGACCTTGCTGCGTTTGATTGGCGGACAATTACCGCCAGATGAGGGCGAAATTTGGTTTGATGGCGACAATATCCCTGCATTATCACGTCGTAAGCTATATCAAGCCCGCAAGAAAATGAGCATGCTTTTCCAATCGGGTGCACTTTTTACTGATCTTAATGTCTTTGATAATGTGGCGTTTCCGCTGCGAGAGCATACTGAACTTAACGAAAAATTCATTCGTACCATCGTATTACTTAAGCTTGAAGCAGTAGGGTTACGAGGTGCTGCGCAATTGATGCCGAGTGAATTGTCTGGTGGGATGGCGAGACGTGCTGCGTTGGCCCGTGCGATCGCACTGGATCCTGAACTCATCATGTACGATGAACCATTTGTTGGCCAAGACCCGATCACTATGGGCGTCTTGGTTGAGCTGATCCGCAATCTCAATCAAGCTTTGGGCTTAACCTCTATTGTCGTTTCTCACGATGTGCCTGAGGTGATGAGTATTGCCGATTGGGTTTATCTGATGGCTGATGGAAAAATCATTGCTGCTGGTGCGCCTGATGAGTTGTACAACAACAGCGATCCGAGAGTGCAGCAATTTTTGCAAGGTGACGCGGATGGCCCTGTGCCGTTTAGATTTCCTGCGAAGAGCTTAAAAGAGGATTTGTTTTAATATGATTGTTAAAGCTATTGCGGGTGTCGGTAAGCGAACACTTGCGATCTGTGAGTCATTTGGTCGAGCAAGCCTGATGTTATTTGGGGCTTTGCTTGGAATCCCGAGACTAAAGAATTTCCCTTTATTCGTTAAACAACTTTATAGCGTTGGTGTTCAGTCATTAGCTATCATTTTAGTTTCGGGTTTGTTTATTGGCATGGTGCTCAGCCTGCAAGGCTATGTCGTGTTAATCGACTACGGTGCTGAGGGTAATCTTGGTCAAATGGTCGCGCTTTCATTGTTACGTGAGTTGGGCCCAGTGGTGACTGCGTTATTGTTTGCAGGCCGCGCAGGTTCAGCGTTAACGGCTGAGATCGGCTTAATGAAAGCAACCGAACAGATCTCTAGCCTTGAAATGATGGCCGTCGATCCTCTCAAACGCATTATTGCGCCACGCCTTTGGGCCGGGCTTATCTCAATGCCACTGCTCGCCATGATCTTTATGGCGGTCGGGATTTGGGGGGCTCAGTTAGTTGGTGTTGATTGGAAGGGCATTGACCACGGCAGTTTCTGGTCTGCGATGCAGTCTTCCGTTGAGCTAGGTCGAGATATTGGTAACAGCACGATCAAATGTATGGTCTTTGCTATCACAGTAACTTGGATCGCACTTTTTAATGGTTATGATGCGGTACCGACCTCAGAAGGTATTAGTCAGGCAACCACACGCACTGTAGTGCACTCTTCTCTAGCGGTATTAGGGCTAGATTTTGTTCTTACCGCATTGATGTTTGGGAATTAATCATGCAACAAACTCGAAAATTAGAATTATGGGTCGGCACCTTTGTTATTGTCGGAATTTGCGCAATCTTAATCATGATCTTTCAAGTCGCTGACGTAAAAGGCTTAGGTTCGAACCATACTTACAATCTAAAAGCGACCTTTGACAACATTGGTAGCCTAAAAGTTCGCTCTCCAGTGAAGGTGGGTGGCGTCGTTGTCGGTCGAGTTAAAAGTATTGAGCTTGATAGCGAGAGTTACCTCCCTGTCGTTGATTTATCTATTGATGCGAAGTACTCACAATTTCCAGATACCTCTAGTGCTCAAATCTTAACGTCTGGCTTAATCGGTGAGCAGTACATCAGTCTGGTTCCTGGCTTCATTTTTGATGATGAAGAGATGTTGGTTGATGGTGATTCTATTGAAGACACCAAGTCAGCATTAGTACTAGAAGATTTGATTGGCCAAGTGCTGTATAGCGTTGGTGGCTCTGATGACAGCGAAGCTAAGGAGTAAGATGATGTTGAAAACTATTAGTCATTTAAAAGATATTAGTCATTTAAAAGCTATCGGTTACTTGAAATCAATGTTTATGGTCGCAATGGCTTCACTTGTTTCTGCTCAAGTTTTTGCTTCAGAATCGATTGATCGCACTCAGCCTTATCAGATGATGACGCAAGTTGCTGAAGTGGCATTTGATCGTTTGAAGAGTGAGCAAGAGAATATCCAGCAAGATCCTGAGTTATTGAAGGTCATTGTGGAAGAAGAGTTGATGCCCTATGTTAATGCTCAATATGCGGCTCTTAAACTGCTAGGTCCAAACTTGAAAGGCGCGGATAGAAAAGACGTAGGCGTGTTTATCGATGCGTTCCGTAAATACCTTGTATCTTCTTATGCTCAAGTACTGACTCAGTACACAGATCAGACGATTGAATTTGGTCCAGAACCAAAAATCAAAGCAGATAGTCGTATTACCAGTATTAAGGTTAGTATCATAGATACGCCGCGACCAAACATTAAGCTTGAATTTAAGTTACGCAAAGACAAGAAGTCGGGCGAGTGGAAGGCGTTTGATATGGTTGCTGAAGGTATTAGCCTATTATCGAGCAAGCAATCAGAGTGGAATACTAAAATTCGTCAAGAAGGCATTTTACAAGTTGCTGATGAATTAGAGAAACTTGCAGCACAACCGATTCGTTTTGAGAGTAATAAATAATGAGCCACTCTCAATGGCAAGCACTAAGCTCTAAAGAGTATCAGCTGCTCGGTGATATAGACCGAGACAGTGTCCCTGCAATCTGGCGTATATTGGAAAAGTGGCAAACGACGGAATCGAGCGTTGAAATTGACCTTAGCCATATAAATCGAGTCGATTCAGCAGGAATGGTGATGCTAATTCACTTATTAGAGCATGCAAAAAATCAAAACTGTCATATAATGCTCAGTTTCGTGCCAGAACAATTACGAACGTTGTTCCAATTGAGCAATATCCAGCCAATGATGGCAGAACACATAAAAAATTAGGCAGGAGCTATTTGTGGACAGCACAAAAGTACAAGAATTATTAGCAGCGGCACTGAACCTTCAGGAGATTTTCGTGAAGGGTGAAGGCAGTCATTACGAAGTTGTTGCGGTTGATGCATGTTTTGACGGCATGAATCGAGTTAAGAAGCAGCAACTAATCTACGGCCCACTAATGGAATACATTCAACGCAATGACATCCATGCTCTTTCTATTAAGGCTTTCACGCCAGAAGAGTGGGAACGTGATAAGAAACTGATGTCACTTTAAGGTTTATGATGGAAAAGTTTCGAGTTATTGGATCGGATAAGCCGTTAAGCGGTGAAGTGACGATCTCAGGCGCAAAAAATGCAGCGCTACCTATTTTATTCGCCTCAATCCTTGCTGAAGAGCCGGTTGAAGTGAGTAATGTTCCTCACCTACGTGACATCGATACTACGATGGAACTACTTAAGCGTTTAGGCGCAAAAGTATCACGTAACGGTAGTGTTCATGTTGATGGCAGCGAGATTAATGAATTTTGTGCGCCTTATGATTTAGTAAAAACAATGCGTGCTTCTATTTGGGCTTTAGGTCCTCTAGTCGCTCGTTTTGGTGAAGGTCAAGTGTCACTTCCTGGTGGTTGTGCAATTGGCGCTCGACCTGTTGATTTACATATCCATGGCCTAGAGCAATTAGGTGCGACCATTAAGTTGGAAGATGGTTATGTAAAAGCAAGTGTTGACGGCCGTTTGAAAGGCGCGCACATCGTGATGGATAAAGTAAGCGTAGGCGCTACGATTACTATCATGTGTGCAGCAACGCTAGCGGAAGGTACAACTGTATTAGATAACTCAGCGCGTGAGCCTGAGATTGTTGATACGGCTGATTTCCTAAACAAACTAGGTGCTAAGATTTCTGGCGCAGGTACAGATACGATTACTATCGAAGGCGTTGAGCGTCTTGGTGGTGGTCATCACTCTGTGGTTGCTGACCGTATCGAAACGGGGACGTTCCTTGTTGCTGCTGCTGTTTCTGGCGGTAAAGTGGTTTGTCGCAACACCAACGCTCATCTTCTTGAAGCTGCATTAGCGAAGCTTGAAGAAGCGGGTGCGAAGGTTGAAACGGGCGAAGACTGGATCAGCCTTGATATGACAGATCGTGAGCTGAAAGCGGTGAAAATCGTAACAGCACCTCACCCAGGTTTCCCAACCGACATGCAAGCACAGTTTACTCTGCTCAACATGATGGCGAAGGGCAGTGGTGTTATCACTGAGACTATCTTTGAAAACCGCTTTATGCACATTCCTGAGTTACAGCGAATGGGTGCAAAAGCAGAAATCGAAGGCAACACGGCTATCTGTGGTGAAACTGAGAAGTTAAGCGGCGCTCAAGTAATGGCAACGGATCTTCGTGCATCTGCGAGTCTAGTTATTGCTGGCTGTATTGCCCAAGGTGAAACTATCGTTGACCGTATTTATCACATCGATCGTGGCTACGATAAGATTGAAGATAAACTTTCAGCTTTAGGCGCAAACATTACACGATTTAGCGAGTCGAACTAACTTAGGTTAGTGGATTCATGAATCAGTAAGATGAAAACATAAAAGTCGGAACCTTGGTTTCGGCTTTTTTATAGTTGTATTTACCGCAAGTGAATCTATTGCCTATTCTGTGTGAATAGATGAATCAACTTGGCGGTTGTGAGGAACAAAATGATAGCAATATTACGTATTTTCGCAGTGGCGATATTTGCGATTCTTATGTTTGTATTTGGTTGTGGCTATTGTCTATTAAGCCCACGTAACCCGAAACATGTATTTACCTTTGGCCGTTATTTCGGTCGCATGTCGAAAATCTTTGGCATGAAGTTAGAGCTTCGCATCCCGGAAGATGCTTACTCTCGTGGCCAACATGTTTACGTTGCAAACCACCAAAACAGCTGGGATCTATTCACGATTTCATCAGCGGTAACACCTAAAGTTGTGACAGTAGGCAAGAAAAGCCTAGCGTGGATGCCTCTTTTTGGTCAGCTATACTGGTTGACGGGTAATATCCTAATCGACCGAGCTAACCGCAGCAAAGCGGTAGGTACGATTGACCAAGTGGTTACTAGCCTTAAAGAGAGTGATGTTTCAGTATGGATGTTCCCTGAGGGGACTCGTTCTCGTGGTCGTGGTTTGTTGCCATTCAAAACGGGTGCTTTCCATGCTGCGATTGGCGCTGGCTTACCTATTATCCCTATCGTGTGTAGCTCAACTGGTGGCGTGAAGCTGAACCGTTGGAACAATGGTCATGTGATTGTTGAAATGCTACCACCAATCAGCACTGAAGATTACGATAAGTCTAATGTTCGTCAACTGGCTAACTTAGCCCGTGAGCAGATGGCTGCTAAGCTTGAAGAGTTAGACAAAGAAGTGATTGAGCTTAATAAGAAGTAATCATCTAAGTGAAACGATGAACAATAAAAAAGGTTGCCAATTGGGCAACCTTTTTTGTATCTGATAAACGCTCAGCTTCATGCCAACTTGTTTACTAGAAACCGTTAATTCTAGAGGAAGAACCTATTTGCGAACCGCAATAGCTTCGATCTCGATACCTACATCTTTTGGTAGACGAGCTACTTCAACACATGAACGTGCAGGGTAGTTTGCAACACCGTGCTCATCAAAGAACTTACCGTAAACTTCGTTTACTGTGCCGAAGTCGTTTAGGTCTTTAACGAATACCGTTAGTTTTACGATGTCTTTTACAGTCAGGCCAGAAGCTTCAACAACCGCTTGAACGTTGTCTAGAGATTGGCGAGCTTGCTCTGCGATATCAGCAGATACTTCACCAGTTGCTGGGTTTACTGGGATTTGACCAGAAGTCAGAACCATATTGCCAAGGTCAACACCTTGTACGTATGGGCCGATTGCAGCTGGAGCAGATTCTGTGTGAAGTACTTTAGTCATTGGTTATTCCGTCAGTTATTGGATAAAAAGCAATTTTTAGTGTGCCTTCAAACTCAGGATAGGTAAAGAGCAAAATACCCCGCACAGGCGAGGTATTGAATAGTTTTTGCGTTCGATCGGCGTTGCCGTATGACGTTATCTTTCTGTCACGATCTCACGAGAGAATACTTTTTCGCAGTACTTACACTTCAATCGAATATCTTCTTTCTTTTCAAAGATCTTAAAGCTGCTTTCTACGGGCTCATTGTGAGTAATACAGTTGGTGTTTGGACACTCAAACACATCATTGATTTGCTCAGGAAGTTCTAGTGGTAGCTTCTTAACCACTTCGTAATCTTCGATTTGGTTTACCGTTGCGTGAGGTGCGTAAAGTGCTAACTTGCTCGCCTGTTCTTCAGTGATAAAAACATTCTCTATCTTGAGTAAGTCTTTGCCGCCTAGAGCAGAAGATGGCAGGTTTAGGCCAATCGTTACTCGCTGATTTGAGTTATGCATGTCGAACAGTTTGAGTACCTTGATCCCGATGTTGGCTGGGATATGGTCGATAACCGTTCCGTTCTTGATTGCTTCAACTTTTAATTGAGTCTCTTTAGACATGATATCTCTCCTCTACAGCGTTTCGTTAAGAACAAGGGCTAGCAGTGCTTCACGTGCGTAAACACCGTTCTCTGCTTGCTGGAAGTAGTAAGCGTAAGGTGTTTTATCGACATCGACAGTAATTTCATCAACACGAGGAAGAGGGTGAAGAACCTTTAGGTTATCACGTGCATTTTCCAGCATCGGAGCAGTCAGGATGTACGCTGATTTGATGTGCGCGTATTCCGATTCATCGAAGCGCTCTTTTTGAACTCGAGTCATGTACAAGACATCAAGTTCTGGAATGACATCTTCCATGTCTGTCAGCAGTTGATACTTGATACCCGCTTCATCAAGTTCTTCGCAAATGTAGTCTGGCATCGCCAGTGCTTCAGGTGCTACGAAGTAGAAACAGATGTTATCGAACTTCGCTAGCGCTTGAGTCAACGAGTGAACCGTACGGCCGTACTTAAGGTCACCAACGAATGCAACGTTGAGGTTGTCTAGGCGGCCTTGTGTCTCAGCGATAGAGAATAGGTCTAATAGCGTTTGTGTTGGGTGTTGGTTTGCGCCGTCACCTGCGTTAATAACCGGTACACCGTTAGAAAACTCAGAAGCCAGACGCGCAGCACCTTCTTGAGGATGACGCATTACGTAAGCATCAACGTATGAAGAGATAACCTGTACCGAGTCCGCTAGCGTTTCGCCTTTCTTCGCTAGTGACGTGTTACCACCACTGTCGAAACCAATCACATCACCACCTATGCGTTGAATAGCCGTTTCAAAAGAGAGACGAGTTCGCGTTGAAGGTTCGAAGAAGCAGCTGGCAACAACTTTGTTCTTGATGAGTTCTGGGTTTGGTTCAGCCTTTAGCTGACCTGCCGTTTGAACAATTAATTCTAGCTCTTCACGAGAAAGCTCTGGAATTGAGATGATGTGCTTTTGATAGAGCGAATTCGCCATGATCTTCTTCCCCACAATAATGTATTGGCCATAAAAAAGCCCCCCATAATGGGAGGCTTTAAAAAAGTGCTGAAAAGCAGAATAGACGGCCTGGCAAGCATGCTAGCTTGCGAGCAATATTTGGTGTTTTCACAATTTTATTATGTGTTTTCACAATATCATTATGTTTTATCACAACATTGCTTGGCGTCATTTTCACTACTCTCAGACAAATTGCCGAGAATTATACGCTTTCAATTTGTGAGCGCAAGCGATTACATCAAGCTTTTGTTTACTTTCAGTATTCGCTATTGGCCCAGAGTCGCAACCATTACCGCTTTGATGGTATGCATGCGATTCTCTGCTTCATCAAATACAATTGAGTAATCCGATTCAAAGACTTCGTCAGTGACTTCTAAGCCGTTCATTCCATATTTGTCTGCAACTTGTTGGCCGATCACGGTTTCATTGTTGTGGAAAGCGGGCAGGCAATGCATGAATTTCACTTGAGGGTTACCTGTGAGCTTAATGACATCCATATTCACTTGGTAAGGCGTCATTACAGCAACACGTTCGTCCCAAGCTTCTGGCGCTTCACCCATAGAAACCCAAACGTCGGTATAAAGGAAATCACAGCCTTTAACACCTTCAGCAACGTCTTCTGTCAGCGTGATTTTTGCACCTGTACTTTGTGCGATAGCTTGGCACTCTTCGACAAGGTGCTCTTCTGGCCAGAATGCTTTAGGTGCGACAAGGCGAATATCCATACCCATTTTAGCTGCACCCACTAACAGAGAATTACCCATGTTGTTACGTGCATCACCTAGGTAAGCAAAACTGATTTGATGTAGATGTTTACCACGACCATGCTCAAGCATAGTGAGGAAATCAGCCAAGATCTGAGTAGGGTGGAACTCATCGGTTAAGCCATTCCAAACCGGTACACCGGCATAAGCGCCTAGGTCTTCGACAATGCTTTGGCCAAACCCTCGGTATTCAATGCCATCGTACATGCGACCTAATACACGCGCCGTATCTTTCATTGATTCTTTCTGACCAATCTGAGAACCAGAAGGGCCTAAATAAGAGACTTGAGCACCTTGATCAAAAGCAGCTACCTCAAAAGCACATCGAGTTCGAGTGGATGCTTTTTCAAAGATCAAAGCGATGTTTTTACCGTTAAGCTTTTTCTGCTCTGTACCTGCATACTTAGCTTTTTTAAGGTCGGCAGACAGGTCGAGTAAAAACTGAATCTCTTTAGGAGTAAAGTCGAGAAGTTTTAGAAAGTTACGATTGCGAAGATTAAAGGCCATCTCTCGCTCCTTGCGTATATAGGATCAATGAAGAACTCAGTTAAACATAAAAATGCTATATTTGTGAATATTTATTTTATTAATTTGATAAGAAAGGCCAGTACAATGGTACTGGCCTAGATAAGTTAGTGTGTTTGCTTTATTGAGTTTTGTGGCTTAGATACCGTCTCTTTCGATAGGACAACTCATACAGCGAGCGCCACCTCGGCCACGACCTAGCTCATTGCCCGGAATCGTCAGAACTTCGATGCCTGCTTTGTCGTATTTTTCATTGGTGTAAACATTACGCTCATAGCCGATAACCGTACCCGGTTTCACCGTCAGTACGTTGTTAGCGTCATTCCACTGCTCACGTTCAGCTTCGTAGTTATCACCACCGGTTGTGATGATCTTCAGTTGATCGAGGTCCAGTGCGCCTTCAATCGCTGTTAGGTAGTTTTCAGCTTTCTCTACTCGCATTTCGCCATTTTCTTTCGGCGTTAAGCGCCAAGTATCTAGGTCTTTACGAACGATCTCTGGATAGACTGAGAATGTGTCGATATCCATGTGCGTCATTACTGTATCAAGGTGCATACAAGAGCGGTGCTTCGGTAAATCAATCGCAATCACTTCTTTAGCTTGACCAGATTTGAATAAACTAGCGGCTAGGTTTTCAACACCTTGTGGCTTAGTACGCTCTGAAATACCGATAAGCACGGCACCTTTACCGATAACCAGAACATCTCCACCTTCAATATTCGCATTGTCATAGTGAAGATCTTCATCACCGAAGTGCTTAATGAAATCTTGGCCTGCGAATACAGGGTGCCAGCGGTAAATTGCTCGCAAATGATTCGTTTCTCGTTGACGGGCAGGCATCATCATCGGGTTAAGAGAGACACCTCCATAAACCCAACAAGAAGTATCGCGGGTAAATAGATGGTTGGGTAGCGGCTCAATAACGAAATCAAGCGGGCGGTGCATCTTCGGTAGCATTGAAGAAGATTTAATAGGAAGTTCAGAGTAGGCTAAACCACCCAGTAGGATCGTGGCTAAGTGCTCGTTGTCCATTTGAGCAAGGTATTCTCTTAAATCACGTGCGAATGTAGGGCCGTAACGGAAATCAGAGATTTGAGTAGTCAGTAGCCACTCACGAGCTTGAGCCACAGCGAGTGTCTCAACCAGTAGGTCATGCAGTAATAACACTTCAACGTCTTGGTTACGAAGTGTCGTCGCAAAGGCATCGTGTTCTTCACCTGCGGCTTCTACTGCAAGTACATCATCAAAGAGTAACTCATGACAGTTAGAAGGGGTGAGGTGGGTGAGTGCCCTTTCAGGTCGATTTAGGAGAACTCGTCTTAATTGACCGACTTCGGAGCCAACGTACAGCTTACTCATTTTGCATCCTTACTATTAATCCAGCGTCTATTTATGACAAGCTTGTTCGTAATATGCAAGTTTTGAAAATTGTGTAAAGGTTGTGTTATCTCTCAACTATTGGTTTTTAATGCTAATTAATTAAAAATTAGTAATATTAAAATCCAATTGAAAGACTCAATGCTAGAACAAACTTTTTGCGGTTCTATGCTCAAATTTCAGTAATTCGATAATCCATTTTGCTTGGTGAACATGATTTTTCATTCAAAATTTATGCAATTATCTACTTTTAAATGAGATCTTATGCACCAATGAAGTGATCGTCAGTATGCATTTGATATGACTAACCACTCAGTTTTAGAGAAGTAAGGCGAAAAGTAACAATAAAAATGAAATGCTAAAACACACGTTAGTTAATAATATGTTGAAAATTTGTTTCTGTGATTTTGATTTCACTTTTTAATTGATATCCCCTCTGTTATCTAGCGATAAACTTACTCTTCTATACCTGATCTAGGTGGCTTTTCTAGGCGATCCATGCCATATTTCGTGGCAATCAAATTTGATCTTTTCATAGTCAACACTCTGGAGCAGACACATGTCTCACGAAGATGAATATCTATCAGTAGCGGAATTAATTGAATTTCAAAAAGGAGAGACTCGCGACATCATTGAAGCACTAATCGAAGATGGTAGCGATCCTGAAGCTCTATACGATATCGAGCATCACCTTTTTGCTGAAGATTTCGCAGTACTTGAGAAAGCCGTTGTTGAAGCATTCAAAATGGGCTTTGAAGTGCTTGAAGCTGAAGAGACAGAAGACGAAGATGGCAACAAGCTACTTTGTTGTGATGCAACGATGCAGTGTACTCTGAACGCAGAAGCGATTGATGAGCAAGTTGAGAAGCTTGTAAATCTTGCAGAGAAGTTTGACATTATCTACGACGGTTGGGGCACTTACTACGAAGGTGAAGATGCTATCTACCCTGACGAAGATGATGAAGACGAAGAGTAATTTCTTCCCAGTTTTAAAGAATGCCAGCCTTGAGCTGGCATTTTTTTATCCTCAGAAAAATAAATGTCTTTATATGCATTCATTCATTATAATGCGGTCAAAATTGATCTAGCTCAAGGAATGCTATGCGATTACCTCTCGATGGTCTTTGGCAAATATCGCCACTAACGGATCTCTCTATTCCACAAGATGACATTACCTTTCCGGCTCCGTTAAGTTCAAAGCTTCCTGATAGCTTGAGTGAAAGTGAAATCGCAGAGCAAGAGTGGCACCTGATGCATGACATCGAAGTGGATGATGCGATGTTGGCGTGCCCGTTTGTTGAGTTAGTAATGGCAGGTGTTGATTACTTTGCGGAAGTGCGACTCAATGGCGTTGCCGTGTTTGATTGTGATGGTAGCCAAGTCGAATATCGTAAAGATATTCGACCTTACATGCAGTCTGGTCGCAACCGTTTTGAGATTCTTTTCCTTGAAGAAGAGGAGAGCCTGTTGCTTGAAGAGGATATGGATGAGTCAGTCTCTTCACCGGCTGTCTCTAAATCGGATTCTCGTATCGGAATCTGGCAAGCGCCATATCTGCAGTTCGTTCGTCACGTCAAGCTTGAGCAAGTTGTGACAGAGCAGATCTGGCATTACGGTGGTGGTTGTGAGTTCAAAGTGGATGTTATCTATCAAACGCTAAAGCCGGGGCTAATATCGGCATCAATCAAGTTTAATGGTATGACATTGGTGATGCCGATAGATGTGCGAGCAGAACATACGGGTGTTGTTTTCCAGGTTGAGGCGCCGATCATTTTTGATATTGAGAACCCTAACCCTAAACATTTATACTCGTTAGAAGTGGTACTTGATGGGCAGGAAGAGAGCTCTTTTGTCGCCTTGAATCCAGCTTCTTGCGTCAGTAATTTTTTGCGTAGTTAGCGGTTATTTAATTGGCCCGTTACGTAAGGAATCAATTCGCTCACTTGCTTATCATCTGATGAACTGCCGACGCTAACCCTATTTCAAAAACACATTATAGCGTTTTGGCCATGACAACCTCACAAGCGTCATGGCCTGTTTCTCCCCAAGCTGAATCAAGGTGTTCAAAGCCCAATTTTTCGTAAAGTTTAACGGCAGCATTAAGGCATTCGGTCGTTTCTAGATACATATGTTGATAACCCAGTTCCTTAGCTTTCTCCATCGACATATTAACCAACCTCTTAGCTAAGCCTTTGCCTCTTGTTTCTGGCAAGAAGTACATCTTTTGCAGTTCACAGACTTCTGGCATACCTGCTAATGGTGCAAATCCACCACCACCGACAACCTTTCCATCAAGTTCAATTACCCAATACTGAGATCTTTCATTGTTATAAACGCTGAACATGTCTTCTAAGGTGGGATCTGCTACACCATAACCTTTATCTTCGGTTAGCCCATTCTCATAAGAGACTTGGCGAATTACATTGGCCACTACGGTGTTGTCTTGCTGTTGTAGGGGACGAACCACCACATCACTTGAAGCGTGGCTTTGTTGCAGTGCTTTAAGGTAGTGCTCGATTCCCCCCGAAACTTGTTGAGTTTCCGCTTCCGTTAAACGCTCAAGTACCGAGTCATAAAATTGATTTTGTTGATTGTGAAGTTTGGCAAGAGTGTTTATCCCTTGCTCTGTTACTGAAGCAACAACACTGCGCTTATCGTTGGGGTGTGGCGAGGTTTGGATTAACGAGTTCTTCGCTAGATTATTGACTGCTCTACTGGCGTTGGACTTATCAATATTGAGCTTATCCGCTAATTGATTCACGGTTAATGGCTGCTGCTCTAGTTCGATAAGCGTATGCGCTTGAATCGGAGGTAGGGCAATATCACCACAATCTTTGTCGAGCATTCCAAGCTGTCGAACGAGCTGACGTGATAATTCTCTAAGTTGTGCTGAAGTCATGTTGTCTCTCAATATGGTTGCGATATACAACTATAATTTAATTGCGCGCCGCAACTATGTCAACAATAAACTCTCTAGGTTAAGCGTGTTGGTGCAAACAAAACTGTGGCTGTGTTGTTTGGCTTTCTGCTTTTCGTAGCCAAACTTTCTCATGGAAGTAGTAAGCCACGGTATTCAAAGCGGGTTCTAACGTTGCCATCACACCACCAACAAAGGCATCGCCAGTCAATAAGTAGACAACGGTAAAGGCAACACTAAAGTGGATAGTAGCGAAGCTTGCTGTTTTTAATTTAGTCATCCACTGACGAGCTTTAAGCGCTGGAACTTGAGCCCAAGCCTTTTCATGAAAATAGAAGGCCACAGTATTCACAGAGGGCTCAATCATGGCAATTAAGCTGCCAATTAAGATGTCGCCTGTGAGTACGTAAGCGACACTAAATGCGATAGTAAAATGTAATGCGGCAAAGGTTAGTGTCTTTTTCATGATAATTACTCAATCGTTGTGTTGTTTCGATAGGTCTATTATTGATAATTATTATCATTAGTTAAAATGGGTTTTAGGGATTAATTCGATAGATGAAACCTATCAAAGGATTCTAGGGGTAAAATAATCTCTGGTTGAATGTAACTGTATAGTGATAAATATCTTAGTAAGGCTTATTCAACTCCTTGTTATCATTTGCAAAAACTATGATAACTCCCTTTGATTTATCCATTCAGGTTATTGATTAGCACGGCGTGTTTCTATAGCGTGCAATCTCTCAATGCGCACCAAGATGCGCATGGTTTAATGATGAACGTCAGATGGAGTTAAAATGGAAAACAAAGAGTTGGAAACTAAGGTTCTCTTTAGTGGAAAAGGGAAAGAGTATTTTGGAATATGGATTGTTAACATTCTACTATCAGTGATCACGCTCGGTATTTATTCAGCTTGGGCGAAAGTTCGAAATAAACGTTACTTTTATGGGAATACATTTATTGGTAGTGATAGCTTTGAATATCATGGTAAGCCCATGCAAATATTGAAAGGGCGAATCATTGCGTTGATTTGTGTAGTCGCTTGGGGAATCAGTAATCAATTTGCTCCTCAGGTTGCATTGGTTTTATTACTGGTATTTTTTGCATTGTTACCATTGTTATCTCGCAGTAATGCTCGTTTTGATTCTGCAATGACAAGCTTTCGAAATGTTCACTTCTCTTTCCATGGTACTGTTTCCGGAGCCTACTGGGCAATTCTTGGGCGTGGTCTTGTTGTGGGTGTCGGCGTATTTACGGCAATCATGGCAATAATATTTACGATGCAAATGAACATGATTGCTGGTGGTATCGCCATTTTAATATCCATACCTTCTTATGTTTATTTACAATCCTGGCTACTTGCCGGTATCGCCAATTATTTTTCTAATGGTTATCGCTATGGCGATCGTCAGTTTAAAGCTGATTACCAAGATGGCTTTTATTTCAAAGTATACTTAACCAGTATGATTGCATGGCTGGTTGTCTCTATTGTTGCCGTCTTGGCTCTCTTCAGTGCCGTTGGCTTCAACATGATCAGCAACCCTGAGTCGTTATCCGAAATCGCTAACAACGGAAGTTTGACTTCAATGATGGTTGCTTATTACTTTGCTTTCATTGTTATGAGTATTGCGATTGCTGCTTACATTCAAGTTAAAATTAGAAATTACACCTTCTCTGAATTAGTGCTTGAAGGAAAAGAAAATGAGGCCGATTCAACGTTAAGTTTTGCTTCGACATTAACGATAAAAAGCTACATGTTTTTAGTCTTGACTAACTTCTTACTTCAAGTGATTACCCTCGGGTTAGCTAGACCATGGGTGATGGTAAGAACGATGAACTACTTGTCGGAGAATACGTATGTTCAAGGTAACTTAGATTTACTAGTAGCAAACGACCAACCGTCTGATGTGGAATCGGCTATTTCTGATGAAATAGCTCAAGCGTTTAATGTTGATCTTGGTATTGGCTAAATGATCTCTGGTGTTGCACACCCGCCTCGTAGTTCTGAACGCTGCGAGGCCATTTTAGATATCTCTCACCCTGATAAACTACTCCTGAGTGTGGATGGCTCTATTGTTTCTGCATATTTTGAACGTGTTGAAATTATGCGAGGCGTTGGATCCGCTCCAACAAAGCTCAAATTCCCAGATGGATGGCAATTTATCTCGGAGGAAAGTGATGAGCTGGACGCCTATTTGAGAGACAGAGGTAAACATAATTTCTTAGGTAAATTAGAGAAGAACATCACGGCTATCTTAGTTAGTAGTGTTGTTCTCGTGTTACTTACTATTTCTATGTTCACTCATGGGATCCCGTGGTTAACTCATCAAATAGTCACTTATCTACCTGATTCGGTGCCTAGGCTGGTTGAAAATCAGGTTTTAGAGTCTTTAGATGAACAGTTCTTTGAGAGCTCCACTCTGTCGGAAGAACGACAGCGCCACATTCGACAGCGCTTTGAAAGGCAGTTGCAAAAAATGAGTATTGAAGGCGATGTACAGTTGGTTTTTCGTTCTTCAGAGCTTGGATCCAATGCTTTTGCGCTGAGTGCTGGGACAATCATCGTATTAGATGATCTCGTTAGATTGACTACAACGGAAGAGCAATTAGACAGTATCTTGTTACATGAATTAGGACATGTTCAGCACCAGCATGTAATGAAGGTATTGGTTCGATCAAGTTTGTTGTCAGTAACTGTAGCGGCTTTGACAGGTGAAAGCTCTGGGATCATTGATAACCTTACTGGTCTTGGTGTGTTTGTTGCAAATAATGGTCAATCACAAGATGCAGAGCGAGAAGCGGATTCATTTGCTTCCTATTCGATGATCGAGCTGCATGGTTCTAATCAAGCTATGATTGAGATGTTTGAATTGTTAGGAAAAAATTCTGATGGACATGCTGAACTACCCACATGGTTCAGTTCTCATCCTGAACTGGGTGAACGGATTGAATCATTGAGGGACGTACATTAGTTGTTTAGTGAAAAAGGTTAGTGTTAATGCCTAAATCGTTGTTATCTAATTGTAATTCATATTAATCAAACAATTAGCACCGAATTTTAGACAATAAAAAGGGCAGATTATTATCTGCCCTTTTTCTTACTTAAAAACTATCGCATGGATTATAAAGCTGCGATTGTCGCTTTTTGCTCTTCTAGCTTAACAAGAGTTTCTTGGTAGCCTTCAAGCTTTTCACGCTCTTTCGCGATAACGACTTCTGGTGCTTTAGCAACAAAACCTTCGTTACCTAGCTTACCTTCGATACGCTTAATCTCACCGTGAGTCTTCGCTACTTCTTTATCTAGACGAGCAAGTTCAGCATCTTTGTCGATAAGACCCGCCATTGGGATCATCAGCTCAGATTTGCCAACCAGTTTGGTTGCACAAGCTGGAGTTGCTTCGCCGTCTGCTAGAACTTTAATATCGTCTAGCTTAGCTAGAGAAGTAAGAACGATCTTATTTGCTTCGATACGAGTTGCATCTTTCTCATCAGCGACTTTGATCATTACCTCTAAGCCTTGGCTTGGTGCAATGTCGTATTCCGCACGTAGGTTACGGATAGCTGTGATGAAAGTTTTAACCCATTCGATGTCGTCAACGATCTCAGCATTGAAGTTAGCTTCATTAAATTGAGGAAGCGCTTGAGTCATGATGGTCTCGCCTTCAACGCCGTCTACTAGCGGCTTAACGCTTTGCCAGATAGATTCAGTGATGTAAGGAAGAACAGGGTGAGCAAGACGTAGAGTCTTCTCTAGAACCGTGATAAGCGTGTAACGAGTCGCTTGTTGTTGAGCTTCAGTGCCTTTCCAAAGAACCGGTTTAGTTAGTTCTAAGTACCAGTCACAGAATTGGTTCCAGATGAATTCGTAAAGCGTGTTTGCTGCCATGTCTAGACGGTAGTTGTCTAGGTGAGCATTAAACTCTTTCGCTGCAACTTCAAACTGAGATTCAATCCACTTATCCGCTAGAGAGAATTCCATGTTTGCACGGTCTTCAACAGACAGTGACATGCCACAATCGTGCTCTTCTGTGTTCATCAGTACGTAACGGCTCGCGTTCCATAACTTGTTACAGAAGTTACGGTAACCTTCAAGGCGCTTCATGTCCCAGTTGATGTCACGGCCAGTTGAAGCCATAGCAGCAAGAGTGAAACGCAGTGCGTCAGTACCGTAGGGTTCGATACCGTTTTCGAATGTTTTACGTGTGTTCTTTTCGATCTTAGCAGCCAGTTTAGGTTGCATCATGTTGCCACAACGCTTCTCTACTAGCTCTTCAAGGCCGATGCCGTCAATCATGTCGATTGGGTCAAGTACGTTACCTTTCGACTTAGACATCTTATCGCCGTTTTCATCACGGATAAGACCTGTCATGTAAACAGTTTTGAAAGGTACTTGAGCCTTGCCATCTTCGTCTTTCACGAAGTGCATGGTCATCATGATCATACGAGCAACCCAGAAGAAGATAATATCAAAACCAGATACTAGTACTTCAGATGGGTGGAATGTTTTCAGTGCTTCAGTATCTTCAGGCCAGCCTTGTGTGCCGAACGTCCAAAGTGCAGAAGAGAACCAAGTATCCAGTACGTCGTCGTCTTGCTTAAGCACAACAACAGGCGCTAGGTTGTTCTTTTCACGAACTTCTTCTTCAGTACGACCTACGTAAACTTTACCATCGTTGTCGTACCATGCTGGGATACGGTGACCCCACCAAAGTTGACGAGAGATACACCAGTCTTGCACGTCACGCATCCACGCGAAGTACATGTTTTCGTACTGCTTAGGTACGAATTGGATCTCACCATCTTCAACGGCTTTAACGGCAGGCGCAGCAAGAGGCGCTGTACGTACGTACCATTGGTCAGTCAGCATTGGTTCGATAACCACGCCACCACGGTCACCGTAAGGAACGGTTAGATCGTGATCTTTGATTTCTTCAAGTAGGCCTAGCTCTTCAAATTCAGCAACCGTTGCACGACGAGCTGCAAAGCGTTCCATACCTTGGTATTTAGCTGGAAGCTCTGTTGAGTATACATCGCTCTCTTCACCGTTAGTTGTGAAGATTTCAGCCGCATCACGGATATCACCGTTGAACGTTAGGATGTTGATCATTGGTAGGCTATGGCGCTTGCCCACTTCGTAATCGTTAAAGTCATGAGCTGGCGTAATTTTTACACAGCCTGTGCCTTTATCCATGTCAGCGTGCTCATCACCTACGATAGGGATAAGACGATTTACGATCGGAAGCTGGATTTCTTTACCGATAAGATCTTTGTAGCGAGGATCTTCAGGGTTAACTGCAACGCCTGTATCACCAAGCATGGTTTCAGGACGCGTAGTCGCAACGACAATGTAGTCTTTGCCGTCAGCGGTTTTAACACCATTCGCTAGCGGGTAGCGGAAGTGCCACATGAAACCTTTTTTGTCTTTGTTTTCAACTTCAAGATCAGAAATAGCAGTGTGCAGTTTAGGATCCCAGTTTACTAGGCGCTTACCACGGTAGATTAGGTCTTCTTCGTATAGACGAACAAACACTTCTTGAGTCGCAGCCGATAGGCCGTCATCCATAGTGAATCGCTCACGATCCCAATCTACAGAAGCACCAAGACGACGAAGTTGTTGAGTGATCGTGCCACCTGATTCGCCTTTCCATTCCCAGATCTTGTCGATGAAAGCTTCACGGCCGTAGTCGTGTTTTGTTTTGCCTTCTTCAGCGGCGATCTTACGCTCAACAACCATTTGAGTGGCGATACCAGCGTGGTCAGTACCCACTTGCCAAAGAGTATTTTTGCCTTTCATACGTTGAGCACGGATAAGCGTATCCATGATCGTATCTTGGAACGCGTGACCCATGTGTAGGCTGCCAGTGACGTTAGGTGGCGGGATCATGATGCTGTAAGCTTCTTTTGATGTGTCACCGTGTGGCTTAAAGTAGCCTTTCTCTTCCCAAGTCTTATACAGAGCTTGTTCGATTGATGTTGGGTTGTATGTCTTTTCCATAGTGCTCTTATAACGGATACTGTGAATGGTTAATCGTGGTCAAACTTCATAAGTGAAGCTTCTTGAATCTAAATCCAAAGATAGCTTTAACTATGAGGTTTGACTATGGATGTTGAATCTCGATAGTTTGTAGCTGATATCCAGCCTGACGGTAAATTTTATACCTTTCTCGAGCGAGTTGCTTAGCTTTTTCTTCGCAAGGAACGAAGTCTATCACCTGAGCAAAGGCGTTCGCAAAGGTTGTATTATTATCGGCCAGATTTATTACCAGTTGGCGATTCCAATTATGTTTTACGCCTTGATAGCCAATTTCGATGTTGGTTGAATACTTTGGGCCTTCGCCAACTAAGTTATGTGCAATAAATTCATTGGGTTCGACCTGCCAGAAAACCTCAGCGATACGTTCGGCATGTTCTTTGTCATTGCAGTTGAGATAAAGTTTAGCGCCTTGTGTAGCAAAGTGCTTAGCAAGAAACAGCACATAGTGAGCAAAACCATCTTCGCTGGCTTGCGGGCTGTCTGAAGGCACAATGTAAAACGTGGCAGTCTGCATACTTAACACTCGAAACTTGAACTGAAAATCGTGGATATCAATATTACTTGGTTAACAGGGTCTAACAAATAGCGCATATTAAAAAAGGGCCCGTAGGCCCTTTTCATTATTTTGAAGATTGCTCTTCAGTCTCTTGGCCGCTGCGGTTCAATAAGAATTGGACTAGCATTGAGACAGGACGACCTGTCGAGCCTTTCGCTGCACCTGACTTCCAAGCAGTACCTGCACTGTCGATGTGAGCCCAGTGGTACTTCTTAGTGAATTTAGACAGGAAGCAACCTGCGGTGATAGTACCGCCAGGGCGGCCACCGATGTTTGCCATATCAGCAAACGGACTGTTCAGCTGCTCATGGTACTCGTCTGCCATAGGTAGACGCCATGCGCGATCACTTGCTTGCTCTGAAGCATTAACAAGTTCATGAGACAGTGGGTTGTGGTTAGATAGAACGCCACTGATGTGGTGACCTAGAGCGATAACACATGCACCAGTTAGCGTAGCAACATCGACAACACAATCTGGTTCAAAGCGCTCAACGTAAGTTAGGGCATCACATAGAACCAAGCGACCTTCTGCATCAGTATTTAATACTTCAACGGTTTGGCCTGACATGGTTGTTAGAATGTCACCTGGGCGGTAAGCATTGCTACCAGGCATGTTTTCACAACCTGCAAGGATACCTACAACGTTGATTGGCAAGTTAAGTTTCGCCAGTGCTTTCATTGTGCCGAATACAGATGCAGCACCACACATGTCGTACTTCATCTCATCCATGCCTTCACCTGGCTTAAGCGAGATACCGCCTGAATCGAAAGTAAGACCTTTACCGACTAGAACGATAGGTTTTGCATTTGGATCAGCAGCGCCTTTGTACTCCATGATAGACATCATAGATTCGTTCTTAGAGCCACGGCCTACAGCTAAGTATGAAGTCATACCCAGCTTTTCCATCTCTTCTTCACCGATGATCTTAGTCTTTACTGTCTCATAATCGTCAGCTAAACGACGAGCTTGAGAAGCTAGGTAAGCCGGGTTTGCGATGTTCGGTGGCATGTTGCCAAGATCTTTAGATGCTTTCACACCTGAAGCAATAGCAAGACCATGAGAGATCGCTTTTTCGCCAAGGCTTAGCTCGCGACGAGTTGGTACGTTGAATACCAATTTACGCAATGGACGACGAGTCTCTGGTTTGTTGCTCTTAAATTGGTCGAATGTGTAAAGACCATCTTTAGTCGCTTCTACCGCTTGACGAACTTTCCAGTAAGTGTCGCGACCTTTAACGTGAAGTTCTGTAAGGAAACATACTGCTTCCATAGAACCTGTTTCGTTTAGTGTGCTGATGGTTTTTTGGATAATTTCTTTGTATTGACGTTCGCCTAGCTCACGTTCTTTACCACAGCCTACCAGTAGAACGCGTTCTGAAAGTACACCAGGTACTTGATGCAGTAGCAGCATCTGGCCAGGTTTACCCTCTAGATCACCGCGACGAAGCAGTGAACTAATGTAGCCATCGCTAATCTTATCTAATTGCTCGGCTACTGGAGAAAGGCGGCGCGGTTCGAATACACCGACAACGATACATGCGCTGCGCTGTTTCTCTGGGCTGCCACTTTTTACACTGAACTCCATGCGTACTCCTACATCCTGAAGACAAATCGAACTAAATGTTAGATAATGGGTTCTTACTTGTTGGATCCTATAATGGAACTAACCTTAAAGAAGAACGCTAACACTTAGCTAAAAATTTAAAAAAATAAAAGGTTCAACGGGAAATTATAGTGATTCAATCAAAAAAACAAGTTTTGTATAGGTAATTTGAGCGTGATTATTGTTAGATATTTGATCCGCGAGACAATCAAGAGCCAATTTGCGATCTTTTTTGTTCTCTTTCTCGTGTTTCTCAGCCAAAAATTCATCAGTGTTTTAGCGGACGCCTCTGATGGTGATATTCCTGCGAGCCTCATATTGTCGATTGTTGGTCTAAATATGCCAGCGATGGGTTTGTTGATGCTTCCACTCAGTATCTATATTGGTATTTTGCTTACTTTTGGCCGTCTTTACGCTGAAAGTGAAATAGTCGTAATGAATGCTACTGGGATTGGTAATAAATTCCTTATCCAATCGGCGCTTTATTTGGCTTTGATTACTGCATCTGTTGCTGCCTTCAACTCATTTTGGTTGTCTCCTTGGTCGCAAGATAAAGTTGAACAAATGTATGAAGAGATGGCTGCAGAAAATAGTGTTGATTTGCTGCCAAAAGGTAAGTTTGAAGGCACGCCGGATGGTTCCTCTGTCGTGTTTATCGATGATATTAACGGCAATAAGTTAGAAAATGTGTTCGTTGCTCAGATGCGTCCACGTGATTCAGTATTACCCAGTGTGATGTTCTCCAAGTCGGGAGACATAAAAGAGCTCAGTGATGGTCGCCAAGTGATTGTGATGTATGACGGTACTCGTCATGAAGGTGTGCCAACTCGTCTTGATTATATGGTGACGCACTTTGAAGAGTACGAAGGCTTAATCGGTCAGCGTGAAGTCAAGAAAAAAGGTCGAGATTGGGAAGCTATTCCTACACTCGAACTGATTGGTAATCCAGAAAACAGTGCGAAAGCGGAATTACAATGGCGAATTTCATTGGTACTTTGTATTCCATTGTTGACCATGCTTGTTGTGCCACTGTCTGCGGTGAACCCTCGACAAGGTCGTTTCGCTAAAATTGGGCCTGCTATTCTAATTTACCTAACCTATTTCTTAGCAATCAGTGCAACCAAATCTTCGATTGAAGAGGGGAGTATCCCTGCGGTAGTCGGCATGTGGCCAATTAATGCGTTATTGTTATTTGTCGCAATTGGTGCAAACTTTATGGATAGCGTGCCAGTAAGGCGTTTGAAAGAAAAATTCAAGAATAAAAGGTTAGCTTAAGCCGTGTTTAAGATTCTCGATTTATATATAGGCAGAACCATCATCGCAACGACGTCACTGGTATTGGTGACGTTTGTTGGTCTCTCTGGGATCATCAAGTACGTAGAGCAGCTGAGAAAGGTTGGTCGTGGTACCTATGATCTATTACAAGCGCTGTATTTCGTTCTATTAAGTGTTCCTCGTGATATCGAGATGTTCTTTCCAATGGCCGCATTACTTGGTGCATTGATTGGATTGGGTATGCTTGCTGCGAGTTCTGAGCTGGTGGTGATGCAGGCGGCGGGTTTCTCTAAGTTAGATATTGGCCTATCGGTGCTCAAAACCGCAATTCCATTAATGATCGTGGTGACTCTTCTTGGTCAATGGGGTGCGCCTCAAGCACAGAAGATGGCTCGTGACTTAAGAACTATATCGATTGCTGGTGGTAATATTATCTCTACCCAAAGTGGGGTATGGGCACGTGATGCCAATGACTTCATTTTCATTGTCAAAATCGATGATCAGAAGTTATATGGTATGAATATGTGGCGCTTTGATGAGAACAAGGCTCTGAAAACAGCTATATACTCAAAAGAAGTCGATTACGTTGGCAACAACGTTTGGACTATGAACGATGTAGAGATCACGTCTTTCGAAAATGAGCTTCAGATTACCAAAGAAAGCTTACCAACTTATACTTGGGAAACATCACTCGCTCCGGATAAGCTTGCGATCGTAACGGTTAAACCAGAAGAACTGTCTTTAAGTGGGTTGTACGATTATGTTTCCTACCTTAAAGCTTCGGAGCAAGATGCATCACGCTATGAACTCGCTTTATGGAGAAAGATAACTCAGCCGATTTCGATAGCGGTCATGATGTTGATGGCATTGTCGTTTATCTTTGGTCCACTACGAAGTGTGACTATGGGAGCTAGGATTCTTTCGGGGGTTATTGCAGGTTTTACCTTCTATATATCCAGTGAGTTCTTTGGTCCGGTCAGTTTGGTTTATCAAATACCACCGGCCTTTGGTGCGCTAGCCCCGAGCGTGGTCTTCCTCGGAATAGCCATAATGCTCTTGAGGCGTAAACTGTAAATAGAAAAAAGGAAGGCATAACGCCTTCCTTTTTTGATCTTGACTGTAGCAAGTTTAATCGCGTTATCGTGCTTGTGGTAGCACTACTACTTCGGTCTTCGCCCAGATGTCGTGAAAGCCACGTTTCTGAGGATCGAATGGAACACATAAGTTTGCTAATCCAAATCCTGAAGTTCCTAAGCGAATCAGCGCTTGGGTTACCGTAATAGCGGAGCCATCTTTGTTTTGAATGCGCAGTTTCCAAGCTCGCATTCCTAGCGTTTGACCTGCTCTTGTCCAAAAGAACACAAAGAAGTACACCCAAACCACAACTAAGTAAAAGGTATATGCAGGGCTCCAAATCGGATGGTTGCTCAAGAAGTCACTAACATCGGCATAACCGCTATGGTTAAAAACGCCAAGTGCCATGAGCGCATGCAGCAGAGCGACAATGACGCCAGCCGCCAGCATCTCAATAGCGATTACGATAAGGGCGTCATAGAACAAGGCACCAAATCGGCGCATTACTCCTGCTGGTGGCATTGTGTTTGTTGGTGTCATGGTGTTATTACTTCTTCAAAAATTTAGGCGTCAGAATATAGTCTAAGGCTTGGCGTGAAAAGAGACATGACGCACAGCTTATGACTTAGTGGCGAAATTATCGGCAAACACACATGAATTCAAGTTTTTATACTTGCCACATCAGTTCGCATACGTATAATGCCAGACATCGAAAGGGCAACGCCCCAAGATAATGCCGGTATGGTGAAATTGGTATACACGACGGATTCAAAATCCGTTGCCTTCGGGCGTGGCGGTTCAAGTCCGCCTACCGGTACCATATTTAGATAAAGCCCTGATCAGAAATGGTCGGGGCTTTGTTGTATCTGGAGAACAGAAAAGCTGACCTTTATTTTAACGAAAGAAACGCTTTTTTAATCAGTCAGATCTTGTTGTTTCATTCCTAAACCACACCGTTTCCCTCCACAATTCTATTCCTTAATAAATTAATCATCTTAAATCATGATGTTACCTACCATTCTCTCTTCTATTGTCTATGTTTAAAGGAATAATAGAGGAGAGATATATGCTGACAGTAACGCCTTACTTGTTTTTTGATGGCCGTTGTAACGAAGCGTTGGATTTTTATCATAAATGTTTTGGCGGTGTAGTTTTATCGAAACAACTTTTTAGTGATGCGCCACAAGTAATAGAGGGAGCTCAACCTGATTGGATTATGCATGCAGAGTTTGAAGCGTTTGGTATGAAGCTGATGATGTCTGATGGTGTTAAAGCGAAAGAGCTCGAAGGTAACAACCTTGCACTCTCGCTTGTTACTGAGGATACCGCGACTCAAGAGCAAATCTTTGAAAATCTGAAGCAAGGTGGGCGAATAATGACACCTTTGGCGGATACGTTTTGGGGAGCTCGGTTTGGCAAAGTGGAAGATAAGTTCGGCATACGTTGGATGGTGCACTGTGATTCTTTAAGTTGAACCTGTGAAATTGGATAGTGAAATTGCTGCTCGGTTTTATTAGAATTATAAATAGAGATTATTGATCAATATTATATATAAAAATGGGCAGCATAAAGATTACCGTAGATCGCATTCAGCCCGGTCTACATGTACGACTCCCAGTAAAATGGAATGAACACCCATTTCTACTTAACAGCTTTAAAATCAAAGATGACGCTCAAGTACAAGTAATTCGACATCTTGGGATTAAGCACGTCTATATAAATCCGAACCAAAGCGATACATCACCTTTACCCGCAAACCATGTGAGTGAACAAGACCTTGATACTGATTTACAAGTAAGTCTTAAAGCAGAAAGAATGTGGAAAGATAAGCATGAGCGTATCGAAACTCTAAGCTCCTACCGTCGTAGGGTGAGTCATTGCGAGAAAGAGTTCGAACGTTCGCTTGCCCGAATGCGTTCTGTGATGACCAAAATCCGTAATCGCCCATTAGATGCGGTAGGGGAGGTTAAAGCTCTTGTTGATGATATTGTTGAAACGCTAGTGAGTGACGACAACGTAACCTTGCATCTCATGAATGCAAAAGCTGACTTTGAAGACATTTACTTCCATACATTAAATGTCTCTGTTGTTGCATTAATGATTGGTAAAGCAAAAGGCTACAATACGCAACAGTTGAAAGACCTTTCATTTGCCGCGTTGTTTCACGATATAGGTAAAATAAAGATACCCGTAGCGATACTAAGAAAGCAGGCTGCTTTGACTGTGCCAGAGGCGAATTATCTCAAACTTCATACTAAGTATGGGGTAGATATAGTCACGGCTATTGAGGGTTTTCCTGACAGTGCGAAGAGAGTGATTGGTCAGCATCACGAAATGAATGACGGCTCAGGTTATCCAGAAGGCTTAACTGAAGATGGTATAGATGAGTTTGCAAAAATAGTCGCGGTAGCAAATGCATTTGATAACCTTTGCCACAGTAAAGCGCAATCCCAGCAAAAGATCCCTTACTTAGCACTCTCTCATTTATATAAGAACTGCAAACACCTATATAGTCAGGATAACTTGAGTCTGTTAGTCAAGTTTATGGGAGTGTACCCACCGGGCACTGTTGTGCAGCTTTCAAATGAATCAATTGGAATAGTGATTTCAGTTAATGCCAAACACATGCTTTACCCGAATGTACTGATCTATGATCCTAGCGTGCCAAGAACCCAAGCCCCGATCATTGACCTCTTTACTAAAGAGATAAAAATTGTCAATGCAGTTCATCCGAGTAAGTTACCGGAACAAGTTAGAGAATATCTAAACCCTAGGGCTCGTTTATCTTACTTTTTTGATAATGGCGAGTAGTTATCCACAGGGTGTTGTGAGTAATTTGTTCGAAACTTGGGTTAAAAGTGGTATAAACAAGCCCTTGGTTGAAATGTCTTCGCTTAACCTCTTTTTTCAATAAAAAACGCATTTAATGCTTGCCAATAAGAGCTGCATCTCTATAATGCCGCCTCACTGACACGGCAGACGCCACAAGGCTTCAGCGCAGAATGTTGGTAAGGCAACTAGCTTAAAGCGTTTAATCGCTCCTACTTTTAAAAAGTAGAAATTAATTCCCAATAAGTGTTTGACACTGAGAATTAAAACGCTAGAATGGCCGTCCACTTCGAGAGGCTCCTTACTTAAAAGGAACGCTCAACAAGTGAAGCTCTTTAACAATTTAAACCTATCAATCTGTGTGGGCACTCGTTGATGAATATCAAAACGTTATTACTTAGGTAGTAACAGTTACTTCGGTAACAAACTTGATTTCAATGAACTGAGTGACCAATACGAAATTAAGTTTACTTAATTTTGGCACAGTCAATTCATTACCATTCTGTTGGAATGGTAATAGCTTTAAAATTACACTCTTTATTTATAAAGAATAGTTTTGAAGTCAGTATTCGTTGAGTCACAAAATCTTAAATTGAAGAGTTTGATCATGGCTCAGATTGAACGCTGGCGGCAGGCTTAACACATGCAAGTCGAGCGGAAACGA
>NZ_JANVFC010000002.1:391165-415293 GCF_025195005.1 Vibrio sp. NC2 | reverse complement strand
GTTTTGTCATTGAACACCTCATTTATGGTGGAGACTTTACCACCTAATTTGGTGTCCGGGATCATTAGACCACTACACATTTAAGTACCACATAAGTGTGGCAGATCCTCGGGAGGGGGAATCCATGTCATTCGTTATATGTTTCAAGGAAGATGATGAAAAAAATAGTACTTTCAATATGTTGCTTAATGGCGTCCAGTCAGGCTAATGCTAACCTCAAGGTAGATTTTCCCTTCCAGAAAAAGTTTGAAGTGTATGAGGTTAGCGGGAATAGTGTTAAAGAAATTGAACGCTCATTTAACGCTAGACCCGAATTTCTCGTAAATGAAGGCTTTGACGGGTACACCGCGTGGAAATATGACTTCAATACGAATGATGATACGGTTATCTTGGTAAGATACTGTTATTAAATGAGTTATTTAACTAAGTATGAGATGGTTAAATTATTAGACAGAAATGCTCTAGTGATAAAAATCATAATTATTCAGTTTAATAACTGCTGTGCTTGGAGAGGAAATGGTCAGGGAAGCGACAAAAGACGACTGTGTAAAATTAGCGGCATTGTCCATTAAAGTCTGGCTAGACACATATGCGAGAGAAGGGGTCAAAACTGAATACGCTGAGTATGCCTTGTCTACTTTCACGGCAGCCTACTTCTTTGAAATATTGAATACCACTAAATATCGTGTGTTTGTAAGTGAAGAAAATGAGGTTATTCAAGGCTACGTAATGGTTAACCTTGAATCGCACTACCAGACGTCTGGCAATGGCTTTGAAGTAGACAAACTTTATGTAGATAACATTTTCAAAGGTAAAGGGATAGGTCGAAAGCTTTTGAATGGAATCGAGAATCAGTTTGGTAATAAATACTGGCTGTACACGTGGGTAGAAAATGAATCGAATGGCTTTTATGAACATTTAGGTTTTAGTCGAATAGGTTTACTGACTTTTGAGTTTTCCGGATCGTTGATAGAAAACAACGTGTATCAATCAGCCCACACACATTGAATCTAGTTAGTCCTTTAGTGGGTAACACTGAACAACCCTTCTCGATAAATCGTCGCATAGTCATAGAATTCAAGTGGCATAGGCATAGTGAGGTAAAGATGGAAAAGGCGAAATTCATTCAGCAGCACCTTATTGAAAAGGGTGCCCCTGCAGACCTAACGAGGCCAAATGCCTTTATTTGGTCAAAATATACTAACGTGTCTCAAACGCCTCTGGTGTTTCAATCGCTTCAAAAAGTATTCTTGACGTATGGATTATCGATGGCGGTAATTTGGGGGTCTTTGATGTGGATGTTTACTTGGCACTCAGAGCCCGAACATTGGAAAACTTACCTTATTTCATCTGCTATTTTCGGTTTCTTTATGGGGCTTGTTAATGCGTTCAGAATCGTCAAAGCACGAAAAGAATTGGGTGAGAAGAGTTGGGAAAATTGGTGTAAGAAAAACTACGGATGAGCGCGATAACAAGCAGTTAAAATGATTCGTAATACTTGGCATTTAGGAGTTTAAATTAGATGTATAAACTAGAGATTTTTTGTACGCCTGAGCAACAAGATCTAGTTTTGAGCACCTTACATGAGTCGGGTGTCGATAGAATTGGAAACTATGATCACTGTTGGGCTATTGGTTCTGTTATCGGTTCTCATCGAGCTCTTGATGGCTCTTGATGGTTCTGCGCCTGTGTTTGGGTGCAACGGGAAAGTCGAAAACTACCCGTTATTAAAAGTTGAAATCAACGTGGCAAAGAGCCAAGTGAAACCAATCGTTGATCAGCTTAGAGTTTGTCTCGGCTGGGAAGAGCCTTTGGTCAATGTTTTCAAAGTTTGTAATTCGGAGTTTGCTCTTCGAGGTATATCTTCTTGATATTTACAATAGCGCTATAGCCAAAGATTTGCCAGACGAATACGTTACGCCTTGCATTTTGGTGAAATGGCAAACGTTACACAACACTTAACACCGCGTTGGCGATAAAAGGAAAATTGAGAGTTATGTGGATAGAACAGAGCCTGATTGAAGGTGAGCATGTTGCTCTTGAGCCTCTTACTATGGGGCATGTATCTGAATTAATCGAGGCCGTGAAAGATGGAGAGCATTGGAAGCTATGGCTCGCTAATGTACCGAGCCCAGAAAAAATGGAGCAATACGTTGTTGATGCTATCGCTCAAATGCATCTAGGTAATATAGCTTATGCCGTGCGAGCTAAAACTACCAATCAAGTAGTAGGGACTACCCGTTACTATGGCGTTGATAGACCAAATAGACGTGCTTTGATTGGTTATACCTGGTATTCAAATGCGGCTAGGGGAACACTGATAAATAAAGAGTGTAAATACCTTCTTCTAAAACAAATATTTGAGCGCTATGAAGCCATTGCAGTCGAGTTTCGCACTCATATTGGGAATGCCGTCTCTCGAAGAGCGATTGAAGGGCTTGGTGCAAACCTCGACGGTATCTTGCGTAATCATCAAATCTTAAAGGATGGCTCGGTAAGAGATACGGTTGTGTATTCAATTATTGACTCGGAGTGGCCAGAGGTTAAGCAAGGCTTTCTGAAAAAACTCAGTCAACAAGAGCCTTAATACAAGGAAGTAAGTATGGAAAATTATTGGAATCCGATGGTTCCTGAACTATCCGTTAGCAACTTTGAGCACTCGCTTGCCTTTTATGTTGATGTACTTGGTTTTTCTATTCGCATAAGGCGTGAAAACCCTGATTTTGTGTA
Source organism: Vibrio sp. NC2 (assembly GCF_025195005.1). NCBI lineage: Bacteria > Pseudomonadati > Pseudomonadota > Gammaproteobacteria > Vibrionales > Vibrionaceae > Vibrio > Vibrio sp. NC2. The sequence continues at coordinate 412,563 of NZ_JANVFC010000002.1, read as the reverse complement.
TCTCGAACAAGAGCATGTGCAGATGATGTTAGAGCAAATCAGTGATGAAGGATGGATTACTGGTGAGCTTGAGGCTCCCTTGGGGCGAGGTGTGAACTTTCAGATTGAATTAAGTGACTTAGAACCTCTAGTAAAACGTCTCCAAACCCACAAAGTGTCCCTGTTTCGTGAGATGAAAGAAACTTGGTATGACATTGGTGAAAAGTTGTCTGGGGAGCGTGAGCTTCTTCTCCAAGATCCGGATGGTTATTTGTTAAGGTTCACTCAACACCTCGGAGAAAAACCGAAGACTTTGGTGTGAACTCATTCATTGTTTTCCAGACTAGCCAAATCGACCATCAAACCTAATCGCGGATTCATCAGGCGCGCTAAAAGTAAACCTGTAAGACTCAGGATAACAGTGCTAACAACGGCTTAGAGTGATTCTAAACACGTGGCATTCAACCATGCAGTGCCACTTCTTACCGTAGCGTTTTATTGTTTAACAGAATAGCGGAAACTAGTCAGAGAGATACAGAGAGTTATGATACGTAATTTTTATACTTGCGATAAAGAAACAGATGAAAGCAGTCATGATGGAGAGGGGTCGATAGACATCTATCGTGCGTTCAGACGTAAAGACTTTGATGGTGCTTGGGATTTTGCCATCCGTGTTGTCATGCCACCGGGAAGTTCTATGGGGGAGCACTCTCATGGAGACGATGAAGAAATGTATATTATTCAGAAAGGTGAAGGCACGATGATCATTGAAGGTGTCGAGACAAAAGTGACTGCGGGAGACATGATAGTAAATAAACGTTTTGGTACCCATGGCTTGGCTAATACATCAAAAAAAGACATTGAGTTGTTAATCATTCAAGCCAGCCTGAAGTAAAGCGTCAAGCTAGAAATGTTGGTACGGCCGCAGTGCCGTACCGTCCCGATTAGGCGCTAGGCAATGAGGCATTCATAAGGAGTAAAGAGTGAATCATCAAGTTCGTGTAGGTGTGGCTGCGGTCATTTTTCGAGAAGGGCGTATTTTACTTGAGCTGAAAGATGATGAAAGCAAAGAACGTATTGTGTTTTAAGTGGCTTAATTGGCACATCTATAACAAGCGATTCGACACGCTTGGCATGTGAAGTATGCATAAGTTTATTAGCGTGTTCAGTTGGTTTCAGAGGAACAAATGAAAGAGTTTAAGGTAAAGGGGAGTAACGCGATACTCAGGTATCATGATCTTCCCGGTTCGGAAATGCCTATTGTGTTTATACACGGTATTGGTTGTGCTTCCTCGTTTGATTATCCGGCCGTTGCGGCCAGTGATTGGTTACTTCCTCATCGGCGCATTCTTGTTGATTTATTAGGTTCTGGGTTTAGTGATAAACCTTTGGATTTCGATTACTCCATCGGTAGCCACGCGGTTTATCTTGAGGCGTTTATTCAATCTTTGGGTTTGGATAAATTTGTTATCTATGGTCACAGCATGGGTGGCGCCGTGTCGGTTGTGTTGGCTGAAAAAGTTCAACCACAACTACAGGCCTTGGTGTTGAGTGAGGCTAACCTTGATTCTGGCGGTGGGTTCTTTAGCAAAAAGATTGCGAGCTTCACCGAGCTTGAATATATGAATCACGGTCACGCACAGATAGTGCAACACAGTATCGATGACCAAAATACTCAATGGGCTGCCAGTTTAGCCGTGAATTCAGCGATAGGTACGCACAGGCAAGCCGTGTCCTTGATAGAAGGGCAGCTCCCGAGTTGGCGTGATAGGTTGTATTCTCTGAACGTAAACAGAACCTATATATTTGGTAGCGAATCTTTACCTGACCGCGATCCAGAAGAGCTGAGTAACCACGATATAGCGATCAGCGTTGTTTCTGATGCTGGACATTCAATGGCGTGGGAAAACGCTGATGGGCTAGCTGAAGCCATTAAGCGCGCGATATTAACAACCTAATCAGTAATTCAAGTAGACATGGTGTGTTCGGTGCGAATAAGCACCACATAAGTGTGGCAGATCCTCGGTAGGGGGGAATCCATGTCATTAATTATCTTCTAAAGGAAAAATTATGATTTTTACTACGACAGAAAGTGTTCCAAACCGTGAGATTGAGGAGATTCTGGGTGTTGTAACTGGAAATGTTGTCCAAACAAAACATGTTGGTCGAGACATTATGGCGGGTTTTAAAAGCCTTGTTGGTGGTGAACTAAAAGGCTATACGGAAATGCTTTCAGAGGCTAGGGATACAGCTATTCAACGTTTAGTTTCTGAAGCGACTGACTTAGGTGCTGACGCAATTGTGGGCATTCGGTTCTCTACTAGTGCAATAATGGACGGCTCGTCTGAAATCATGGCTTTCGGAACTGCGGTAAAGTTAAGAACATAACAAGCCTTCATGAGTCAAAACCGACACTTGGTATTTCTTCGGTGTTGGGTCTATTGTTTTCTTGAAAGCTAATCAAACAGGGCGCCATTAACAGGCGCCCTTTGTGTTAGTTGGAAACGCTGTAAGTGTCGTAGTCACGAAGTAAGAAGAGTGCGACACAGGCTGCGAGCATTGGCCAAGAGGCAAAAAACAGTAGGTTGTTGAACGGGTCCATGTATTTTCCAAAAGAGGCGAAGGTTGAACCTGCGTGTAGGACCAAAATGGCACCGTAGGTGTACTTCTTCCACATACCTACAACGAATGCGCCTAAAAAGCCGAGCTGAGCGACACCCATAGCCATCATCGCGTTATCCGAGATGTCGATGCCGTAAAAGCCAGACAACACCTTTGTAGCGTGCTCTGGTACCAGAATCTTATCTAAGCCCCAGAACAAGAAGACGATAAAAATGCCAACTCTCAGCAGCAATAGGCTAGTCGCCAATTTCGTTTGAAGTTTCTTTTCCATGATATTCCTTTTAATGCACTCAACGATGCGATGAAGTTAAATGTCCATCAAAGGAGACCCATGGCCGTTGGTTTTTCTTTCGCTATTTTTCAATGCCTTATGTAACAAGGAATGTATGATTAACTTTTGTTTATATAATATGTCATTTTTTTGATGTGGTATCATTCACGCAGTTAACTGTTAATGGATATATAACGTGAAAAAATACCTACTATTATCGCTTTCGGTTTTAATTTTGGCTGGTTGTGGAGCCCCTCGTTACACAGGGAGCGCGATTCCAGAACCTACGACTGAAGTGGATGTTGTTATTGTTAAAGACGCTGAAACACGTGAAGGTTTTTTAAATACCATGGAAACCTGGTTGCAAGATAACGATTATACCTACACCGTCGTACCTGATAAGTCGAAGCACGATCTTGATAAGCTAACATTGGAGTATGAAGGCCATTGGAGCTGGGACTTAGCGTTGTTCTTAAAGCAAGCGGAGATCAATGCTTATCAAAACGGGCAAAGAGTAGGTGAAGTAGAGTTTAAAGTTCCATATACGGCTAACCCGAACAAGTTCGGTGATGCATCTAAGCGTATTGGTTTTATGATGGATACGGTATTTGGTAAGAAAACCGCTGAAGAAGCGACGAAAGCGGCCAATTCATCAGATTCAAAAGCGACGAACTAGTCTAAATAGCTGACTAATTCATCCCTTTGTTCGCTTTCTATTTCTCTTTAAGCTCAGCTCGAAGAGACGAAGAGACGAAGAGACGAAGAGACAAAGATGTGAAGCCGTGGCTTTTACCGTTACGGCTTCACATTGTTCATATTAATTAAAGCTCTTGTCTGAAGTGATATTTTACTCATTTCGCTTGGTATTCAGGGCCTGGTATCAATACGTTTCGCTATCTTTGCTTCTTTTCATTTCGAGCCAGCCAGATGAGCGGCAATATGATCATTGCAGTGCCAATCGCCATTGCAATATCAGGCATTTCACCAAACCAGACCAACCCAACTCCCACCGCACCGAGTAAGCCGCTGTATTCAGCACTGGCGATTTTATTGCTTTCTGCCGATCGGTAAGTGACGACACATATCGCTGCGTAGATGAGGATAAAGCCACTTGAACCTGCGGCAGTGATAAGTGGTGACCAATCCCATTCACGGCCTTCCCAAATAGCGAGTCCAAGTGATGCCGGAACGCCTGCTAAATTGGTTAACAACAACGTTTGTGCCACGGTTTGGTGCTTCGGGAGTTTGCGGATCAATAAGTTATTACTGGCAATGGTTAACGCTACGATAAGCGCTGCAATAGCCGCCCAATCGATCTCTGTCGGGCGAATGATGACCAGAACGCCCATAAAGCCGAATATTCCAGCAGCAACTGAGTAGCGGTTGAGTTGCTCTTTGAAAAATACCAAGGCTAACGGCAGCATCATCAAAGGTGCGGCGTAGAAAATCGCGTTGGCGGTGGCCAATGGCATGGCATTGATGGCAAACACCATAAAGATCGCACCCAGTAACCATATGTGCGCGCGCAGGGCATGCCATTTCAGCCCATCGGTGAAGCTCTTTTTACTCACGCCAAAACAAAAAGGCAGAAGGATTAACACGGCAGTTAGCTGTCTGAAGAAGACAAATTGAAACACAGCAATATCTTCGCCCAAGGTTTTAATTAAGGCATCAGAGAAAACCGCAATTAGATTACCGACAATGAGTAAACTCATTGCCATTCCAACAGACATTGAAGGCATGATGAAGCTCCTATCATTGACTGACGCGTGTTCAGTGTGAGTTAAAAAGAAAATGAAGAAGTGTGATGGCGTAATCTTAATGCATAAAATCGTTTCATATATAATGATAAAAATTCACTTAGTATGAGCTGAGCTAATAATGAAATTACCACCTTTAAGAGCAATACAATGTTTCGAGTCGGTCGCTCGTTTTAATAGCTTTTCTCAGGCGGCGATAGCGCTTCATGTTACTCAAAGTGCGGTGAGTCATCAGGTTCGCTTGCTGGAGGAATACTTAGGTGAAACCTTGTTTGTGCGTCAGGGAAGGCGTTTATCGCTCACCCCGATAGGAGAGCGTTACTACGAAGAGGTGTCTCATTCATTGCAGAATATCGCGCAAGCCAGCTACCAAATCCGCGAGGGTGAAAGTGGGAAAATTCGGATTGCAATGTACAGTTCTTTGGCCGTTAAATGGTTGGTGCCTAGGCTCGAAAACTTACGCCAACAGCATCCAGAAATCGATTTAACGTTAAGTATGGTGGCCGATGAGCCAGAGTTCTCGGATCAAGTTGCCGACTGCTTTATCACTGCTAATCCGCCAAAGAAAAACTACGTTAGTGACTTCTTATATAAAGAGCAGCTATATCCGTTTTGTAGCCAAAAGGTGTGGCAGAGAATTGAAGATAAACCTTTGCCAGAGGCACTATGGGATCAGCAGTTACTTTCAGTAAATTCAATCTTCAAGGAAGGCGGTGAAGCGAAAGACTGGGCTAAGTGGTGTGAACTCGGTGGTTTCAGCCTGCCAAAGGATGTAAAAATTAGCCAATTCAGCCACATGGTACTGGCCGCAGAGGCCGTGAAATACCATCAAGGTATCGCGTTCCTGAACGACTACTTTCTTAATGACCAAGATCTTCAACAAAACTTAGTTCGTATCCCAATGCACGATTTACCGACTGGCGACAATATGTACTTTGTCTACAAAAATTCGAGAGCCAAGCAGTTTGAAATCAGAACGTTAGGCCATTGGCTCAAACAGCAATGTTTTGATTATGAGTAAACGGTGAAGCGTAACATTGAAAGAAACCGCTCACTCTCAGATACATGCGTGGTATCTAGATAACACGCATATATTTTAGGGGCGTGAACAACGCTCTTATGTTCGTTGGAAACGCTTCAAGTGTCCTACGAAGTAAAAAGATTGTGAGGCAGGCTGCGATCAATGAGTCTGCTTAGACTTGTTCCCATTCTGGCGTTGAGGTGGATGAGAGTTTGTCTTCATTATCTGCAGCCATATGTTGCTGTCTGAGCAAACTTATCGTCAGGCTTATTGGCATCGGTTTATAAAAATAGAAGCCTTGGATATAGTCGACGCCCAGTTTAGACAAGATGTTCACTTGGGATTCGTACTCAACCCCTTCGACGATGACTTGCATACCTAAGGTGCGGGACAACTGAAGCATGGACTCCAGCAAAGGGATACCAAGGCTTGATTCGTCGGATATGTTTTTCACAAACACGCGATCAATCTTGAGAATGCTGAACGGGAACTGTCTTACGAAATCTAACCCGGCGTAGCCTGTACCAAAATCATCAATCGCGACTCTTACGCCCATATTCGATAGTTTGGTCAGGTTGTCTTTAATCTTAACCATATCGGCATCAGAACATTCACCATCTTCGGTTACTTCAAAAACCACCTGTTTGAGAATGCCTGGGTTCTTCTTGTATATATGGCTCACCTTGCTTGCGAAGTTGCTATTTGATAGCACATTCCGGCTTATGTTGACGCTGACATACCTTGATTGAAACAGGTGTTGGTTGCTGTTGATCATGGCTAATACTTCACGTAACACGAAGTACGTGAGGTCTTCTATTAACCCTAAGCTTTCTGCAAGAGGGATGAATATTGCGGGAGATACGTTACCTTCGATTGGGTCATGCCACCTCAACAGAGACTCACAACCGACTATTTCATGAGTATTATGGTTAACGATAGGCTGCAAGTGGACATGCAAGTGATCGTTTCTTAATGCATCAGATAATGAATACTCTAAGCTTCTGTGGTTTTGTTTATTGTGCCTGATAGACACGGAGATAATTGTCGCGATTCCTGCAAATAGGAAACCGAACCAAGAGTAACGTAAGAGGTAATTAAAGTAATACTGATACCCAATATATGAGGTAACGGTTAGTGGGTATTTATCAGAAACAATGACTACTTTCTGTAAATATGTCCCTTCGTTTGGTAAGGATATATTTTTATCAATTACTTTTACTTTTGATTCGATACCAAAATTGGATAGATTTCGATTTACTATGTCGTACAGGAAATGAGGAGGGATCATTAAGCTAATTCCCGCATTATCTTCGTTAGAAGAAATGAGCATGATGGAATTGACTTTAGTGATCGCAGCATTGGTATAAGACAACGTGGTCATGTTGGGATCGGAATTCAAACGCTCTCTTATGGATTTAAAGAGACGGAATGAGACGTCACCTTCTGTTGTTGAACAATAAAATTGGTCATTTTTATTGAACAACGCCGCTTCTTTAATCCAGTCGGTATCAAAAACCGTTTGTCTCAGCCGAGTAACCACGGACTCGCATGATTGCCCGTGCTCAACCTCAGTCAAAAAGTAATCGAATTGAGATTGAATGTGCCTCAGTTTTTGCTCTAGTTGTTTGGATGAGTCTTCAGTCAACGTTTGGTAATGAAAAGGCGTAGCCGGAATGAGCATTGCCATTGATATACAAAAGGAAACAACGAAGCATAAAGATGTTTTAGCAATATTCGGGTAATTGATATCCATAGTTGGAGTAAGACTACCGATCTAAGTGAGCATTCGATTTAATTTATAAATTTAACGATTAGGTAGCAAGGAAAATAATAAATATTGTGAATGAACGCATGAATTATTGATAAAGATAATGTTTTTTCGATTTTACCAGTAACATATTGATGTTTAGCCGGTTTTTCTTTGTGGATTTTACTTGGTTTTGCAGTACTAATACGAATAAAAGATATTTATAACCCTATAAAGACTAGAGTTATATACGATTGGGATATTGAAGGAAATTGACTCAATAATCTGTGTTTCAGTTAATCGAAACATGTCGCAAATTTATTGATGACAGAATCAAGGATTTTTATGAAAAGAGTGATAACACTGTTCGGTTTGGCTTACTTCTCGTGCTCTGTGCTCGCTGTTGAAAAGACCGTCGATTGCAAGAATGCTATGAACACGCTAGAGATTAATCACTGTGCGGCAATTGAGTTGGAATCTGCACAAGCGGAACTGGATAAATACCTTGCAGCCAGCTTTGAGCACAATGCTTATGATGCTGAGCTGGTGGCTTCAATTAAGAAGGCTCAGGAGAGCTGGCAGGCGTACATGTCGGCTCATTGTAGCTCTGTGTACACCCAATGGCGTGATGGTTCAATACGAGGCCTTATGGCGCTTTCCTGCAAGACAACGTTAACCAAGCAGCGCACGCACGAAGTGTGGGCAAATTTCTTAACCTACATGGACAGCACTCCACCAGTTTTGCCAGAGCCTAAATTAGCGCCGTAGGCAGATTTGAAATGCGTACAGGATTGTGCACCTGCTTCAACCTTTGGCGTGTGAATAAGAAAGTGATAGGGAGTTGCCTTACTCTGTCGTTCTTAGTTCTTAGTTCTTAGTTCTTAGTCTCTAGTTTGAAGTATTACCTAGCAAGGATTCGATTTTGAATAATGTCAGTATCACCCTTATTCAGCTTGAAGTTGAATACAAAAACAAACAAAAGAACATTGAGTCGGTCTCTGATCTTTTGGAAGCGGAGTCGTCAGTCGGTGATATTACTTTACTGCCTGAACTGTTCACTACTGGGTATATTTTTAACGATGCTGAAGAAATTCATGAACTGGCTGAAGACTTCAACGACAGCAGTACTATTGATTCGTTAACTCAGATGGCAGCGAAGCATCACACCTTGATTGTTGCTGGTATTGCAGAGAAAGATAGCGGCCAATATTACAATAGCGTCGTGGTGGTTGATGGTTCAGGTTTACTTCATAAATACAGAAAAGTCAGTCAAACCAAATTCGACAAACAGTATTTTTCACGTGGGTGTGAGCTCCTTACATTTGAGCTCAAGGGCTTAAAGTTTGGTGTTGCGATTTGCTTTGATATTTGGTTCCCGGAGATCATGAGGGCGTATCAGTCGGTCGACGTTATTCTGCACCCGGCCAACTTTGGCGGTCACCACAGCTTTGCTATTGCTCAAGCGAGAGCTTTAGAAGAGGGGTGTCATGTCGTGACGTGTAATCGCGTTGGGCAGGATGTGGTTGATGCGTTTACCGCGACTTATTGTGGTAGCAGTAGAACCTATTCACCAAAGGGAGACTTAATGCTTCAGCTCAACGACAAGCAATCTGTAGAAACTGTGAGTATTCAAGATCTCTCGATTGCGCCGCAATATAATGGTATTGATGTCGAAGATGAGGTCCAGCAAATAACCGCCCTGTTAGACCGTTAAATCGTTAGAACAAAGACTAGAGCGACATAAGATCGAAAAGCGCAAAGTGATTAAACCTTGCGCTTTGGTTTGAGAGTGGATTTTTTAAGTTTTATCATTCATTTGAGTCTGGCGCTCAATCGAATTAACGGCTTTCATCCGCTGAGCTTGATGTATGTTGACCGTCAGTCGATTGAGCAGTTTTTGCAGCAGTTCAATATCAGGCAGTTGCTGATCTTTTGCCTGCACTTCTAGCTCTAATGCCTGCTTAGAAAGCATGGTGAGACCTAAGTTTAGCGACATACCTTTAATGGAGTGCAGGGTGCGACATAGTGGCTCTAACTCCTTCGATAAATAGTATTCGATGACTCGATCAACAGACTGTTCGAACTCAATAATGGTTGAATCGATAAGTAAGCTGAATCCTTCCGTGTCGTCTTTAAGTATGCGTATTACTTCTGACTGACTTATCTCTTCTTCTGTTAATCTCAGTGTTTCAATTGGCTTGCGATGAAGTTCGACGATGTTTTCGATGTCACTCGAGCCTTCGGTTTTTATTTGCTTAGGTAATCGATTCGAAAATTGTTGCAGGGCGTCGAAAAAGCTCTCTTGTTGCAGAGGTTTAGTCAGAATATGGTCGACACCGGCTTGAATGAAGTTGTCATGAGCTTCACGGAAAACATCGGCCGTGTAGGCGAATGTCAAGGTGTCGAGTTTTAGTTTCTCGCGGATGTACTGAGTGGTCTCGATCCCGTTCATTTCCGGCATGTGATTGTCCATCAAGATCAGATCGTATTGATTGGTTTTGAGGCGTTCAATTGCCAATTTACCATTCTCCGAAAGATCAACATGATGGCCGAGCTTTTCACAGAAGCCTTGTGCAACGATCGCATTAATACGATTGTCTTCCACCAATAAAATACGCAATGAATCACAAGTCAGGTTTTCTGTATTGATTACTGGTGTGACGATATCCCCTGTTTTTCCTTCTTGCCATGCGATAGGTAAAGAAACTTGGAATTTTGTGCCAAGCCCAACAGCGCTCGTCAGTGTTATTTCACCATTCATTAGGCTGACTAGATTCTTAACGATCGCGAGGCCAAGCCCCGTCCCGCCAAACTTTCTTGTGGTTGAAGTGTCAGCTTGTTCAAACGAATTAAAAATTTGCTCGTGTTTGTCCTTTGGAATGCCAATACCCGTGTCTGTTACCGTGAGAATAAGTTGGTTGTTTGGTCTGTTGAGATCCGCTTGAATGGATACGTGACCTTCTTTAGTAAATTTGGTCGCATTACCGCCCAAGTTGAACATGATCTGACGTAATCTTGCACAGTCTCCGATCAGCTGGATGCTTGTTGGTATATTATTTTCGATTAACAGGCGAATGCCTTTTTCATCGGCCAAAGGTTTAAGCGCGCTACGTACAGGTTGTATTACTTGGACAAAATTAAAGGGTGCAAAGTCTAACTCAAGCTTATTTTCTTCCACTTTCGAGAAATCTAATATGTCGTTGAGTATCGTCATTAAATGATGGCCAGAATCGAGAATGAGATCGATGTTCTCTTTTGTTTCCGGCTCTTGGGTTTGGCTGGCAATGATCTGGGAGATACCAAGTACTCCATTCATTGGCGTTCGAATCTCGTGGCTCATAGTCGACAGAAACTCGCTCTTAGCCCTTACCGCCGCTTCTGCTTTGGTTCTTTCTTCGACTAACTCCTGATTTTTCTTTCGCATTTCGCTGTCATTTTTTACGAGGTTTGTTGTCATTTTTTGAAAGCTTTGTGTGAGGAGAGCCACTTCGTCTTGGCTGTCGTTCTTTGAACCAAGTTCGAGAGTCGCAGCGCCTTGTTTCAAATGGCCAGCGGCAACTTGGTTCGCTGCTTTAAGTAGAGTGTGTAATCTTCGTTTAATTCGCTTGGACGACCACGTAGCGACAAGGAGTGAGATAAACACCGAAAACAGTGTTCCCAGAATGAGTACATAACTGGTTTGATTGGCTGAGCTTTCGGACTTGGCGACTCTGACACTGATAAGTTGTTGTTCAATTTCAATAAATTGAGCAATCTCTTGACGGACCTCATCAATCAGTTTTTTTCCGGTTTGCTGCTGAGTGAGATAGACAACACTCTGCATTTCAGCTTCACCTCTGTTCACGAGGTTGCGCTGCATGATCTCTTTCTCTCCTGATTTTTCTAGCCATGTGTTGTGGATAGCATCAATTCGATTAAGGCGTTCTACTTGAGGTGGGTTGTCACTCACTTGAGTCGCAAGGGTTTGAATTTTTTGAGGCCATACATCAAGTGCCAAGTAGTAGGGTTCTAAAAAAACGAGGTCACCGGAGATCAGATAGCCACGCTGAGCCGTTTCCATGTCTACTGTTAGGCTGAGAAGTTCTTGAGCCCGAGCGATGGCTTTGTGTGTATGAACGACCCAATTATTGTCTTTCACAATATTTCGGGTGTTGTCATGAACAGAAAAAGCAACGATAAGCATCAAAGCGATAGGAATAAAAAAGCTAACCAATAGCTTCTTCTGTAGGGATATGTTGTCAAACCAACCCGCGATCATAAAACAGCGCTCTCCGTGTCGATGTCATTTCATTGTTAGTGTAGATGATAATGAGTAGCTAAGTGCGTAAATAGTTGCTAAGTGCGTAAATGCATACTTTTGTCGTGAAAGTTCTGCATATAAAGGGTATTTAGGGAGCAACTAAAAGTCGTAATTATGTACCAAAGACAAAAAAGCTAGCCCGAATAAGCTAGCTTTCAACTGTATCATGGGCGGGTTGAGCCCTAAATCGCTTTTACGCTGCTTCGCTCTACAAGAGTCGGTTCTAGTTCAACGACTTGCGGGTAGGCGTCTGGCGTTTGTAGTCGGCTTAACAGGGTATCGACCGCCGCTTTACCTAAACGATGCTTTGGCTGGTGGATTGTGCTTAAAGCGGGTGTCATGTACTTAGATAAGTGGATGTCATCGTAGCCAATGATAGACAGGTCATTTGGAATCAATGTGCCATCTTGAGCTGCCGCATGAATCACACCCATCGCCATCATGTCGTTACTAACGAACAAGGCCGAAGGCATTTGACCACGAGCTTTTAATGTTTGGTAAGAATCAAAGCCACCATCACATTCGAAGTTTGATTCAACAATCCACTTAGGGTTGATCTCTAAATTCGCTTCTTCCATTGCTTGTTTATAGCCTTGATAACGAGAAGAGGCTTGGTTGCGATGCAGTGGGCCAGTAATACAGCCAATATCCGAGTGACCATTGTCGATCAGGTGTTTGGTTGCCATGTAGCCACCTTGATGCGAGTTGTCTTGGATTTTATCACTTGCGAACAGCATTGGCCCCCAGTCCATTACCACGACAGGCAACTCTGGATAGCGCTCGAACACATCGATATGCTGACCTTCAAGCGTTGAACACATCAGCATCAAGCCATCGACGCGCTTTTGTAGCAAGGTATCGATAGAGGATTTCATGCGTTCGCTGTCGCCTTCGGTGTTACACAAGATAAGGTTGTAACCTTTCTCGTAGCAACGACGCTCAACACCTTTTACTACCTCACCAAAGAATGGGTTGGTAGAGGTGGTAACCAGCATGCCCAAGGTTTTGGTTTGCTTCATTTTTAAGCTGCGAGCCAATGCAGACGGCGCGTAGTTGAGTTCTTTGGCCGCACTGTTAACACGCTCAGCAATCTCTTCACTGACAAAACGTGATTTGTTCATCACATGGCTCACGGTAGACGTTGAAACTTTTGCAACCCGAGCGATGTCTTTCATTGTTGCCATATAAAATCCTTGTGGGAATCACTTTTCCACGTTGGGCGATATTCTGCCTGAAAACAGGGGCTTATGCTTGTTATTTGTTGTTACCGATTAACAGTCAAAATCAAGCTAAGCAGACAGTTGCTCTGCCAAAAACGCATCGGTTTCAGCACGGCTTGGAATCGACGTTTGAGCGCCAAAGCGAGTCACTGAAATGGCAGCGGCAGCGTGAGCAAACTTAATCGCGCGTTCTAATGGCATGTCTTCAAGCAAGCCTGTGACTAATGCGCCATTGAAAGTATCACCAGCAGCGGTTGTGTCCGTAGCTTCAACGCGGAAGCCTGCGATTAATTCACCTTCGCTAGCTTCATTACCTTGACCACGATGACTAACCCAAACGCCTTTCGCGCCTAGCGTGATCATTACAGTCTCGATGCCTTTAGCATGCAGAGCCAGGGCAGCCTGATGAGCAGATGCGTTGTCCGTCACGGTAATGCCCGTCAGCACTTCTGCTTCTGTTTCGTTGGGTGTGATCACATCAACGCAAGCAAGCAGTGAATCCGATAATGGACGAGCAGGAGCCGGGTTAAGAATCACTTGCGTGCCGCTCTCTTTTGCTACTTTTGCTGCGTATTCAATGCCTTCAATTGGCGTTTCAAGCTGAGTCAGCAGGTACTTAGCACCGCGAATCTTCTCTAGATGCGGTTCGATTTGGTCGCAAGTCAGCTTGTTGTTGGCTTCCGCAGAGAGACAAATGCTGTTTTCGCCCGTTGCTGATACTTGGATCATCGCGATGCCCGTCGGTGTGTTTTCTGCAACGATCACACCGTCTATGTTGATGCCATCTTTGGCGAAGTCTTGACGAATATTGATCCCAAATGGGTCGTCACCAACACAGGCGATAAAGCCAATGTCTGCGTTTAATCTTGCTGCAGCGACCGCTTGGTTTGCGCCTTTGCCGCCAGGGATGACCTGATAGTTACCGCCAATCAAGGTTTCACCCGGACGAGGGAACGAAGGAACTTGCAGTACGTGGTCAGCGTTAACGCTACCTAAAACAATCAGTTGAGTCATGATACGAGCCTTATGATATATCGTATTTGAAAATGCATGGGTCTTTCTCATGGTGTTGACTGCGCTCTCGTTTGTAAGCGGCATGAGAAACAGCGATGCACTGTCTGGGTTGGTTTAATAAGGCAGGGATAGGGGAATCCCTGCCTATGTGTCGCTCTATTTTTTGGTTTATTTAATCGATATTGGATTCAATTACTTAGCGATGATTTTTAGAGGTACAGGTACGTACTCGTCTACTGTCTCGCCTTTCAGTACTTTGTCTGCCATTTCAACACCTAAAGAACCGATTAGGTCAGGTTGTTGTGCAACCGTTGCGCCAAGTAGGCCACGGTTAACTGCAGCGATGCCGTCTTCAGTGCCATCAAAGCCAACGATCATTACGTCTTTACCAGAAGCTTGAACTGCGCGAAGTGCACCTAGTGCCATTTCATCGTTTTGAGCGAATACTGCTTGTACGTCTGGGTTAGCTGCAAGCAAGTTTTCCATTACGTTCAGACCTTTAGTACGGTCGAAATCAGCAGGTTGGCTTGCTAGAAGCTCTAGGTCGCTGCCGTTTACTGCGTTCATGAAGCCTTCACCACGTTCACGAGCAGCAGAAGTACCAGCAATACCTTCAAGTTGTATTACTTTTGCTTTCTCGCCTACTTTTTCCATGATGAAGTGACCTGCCATTTCGCCGCCGATTACGTTATCAGAAGCAATGTGGCTCACTACGTCACCACGGCTTGCGCCACGGTCTAGCGTTAGTACAGGGATGTTTGAACGGTTAGCAATGCGAATTGCGTTAGATACTGCATCTGAATCTGTAGGGTTAATCAGGATTGCCTTAACACCACGAATGGTTAGATCTTCAATGTTCGAAAGCTCTTTGCTTGGGTCGTTTTGAGAATCAAGAACGATAAGCTTGTAGCCTAGCTCTTCCGCTTTAGCTTCTGCGCCATCTTTCATGGTTACAAAGAATGGGTTATTCAATGTAGACAGAACGATTGCCATTGTATCTTGCGCCTGTGCAGACACAGATACCGTTGTAGAAAGAAGAGCAGCAGAAATAAGAGTCGCTAATTTTTTCATGGTGTAAGTCCTTTGTGTAGGGTGAGCTAGGAGGTGAGTCCTAGCTCGTAGTTACATTATTTATAGATTCTAATATTTTAAGGTAAAACAAACTGTTACTTTTATTAAACTAGAGTGTTACTTGTATTAACCTAGGATGTGAATAGGTTTTATTTGTTTTTGTTGTCGACCAATACCGCCAGAAGAATAACCACTGCTTTTGCAATCATCTGGTAGTAAGAAGATACGTCTAATAGGTTTAGGGCGTTGTTTAGGAAGCCGATAATCAATGCACCAATTAATGTGCCCATGATACGACCACGACCGCCGGCTAAGCTTGTGCCACCCAGTACTACGGCTGCGATGGCGTCTAATTCATAACCCATACCTGCGGTAGGTTGAGCTGATGACAAACGAGATGCCACGATGATGCCTGCAACTGCTGCTAACAGACCACAGATTGCGTAAACGCCGATTTTTACTTTGTCTACGTCGATGCCTGATAGGCGAGTTGCTGATTCGTTGCCGCCCAGTGCGTAAACGTAGCGACCAAAGCGTGTGTGGTTAAGTAGGTACCATACTGCTGCGAATACCACGGCCATGATCCATACTGGAACTGGAATGCCCATTGCGTAGCCTGTACCGAACCAAGCGAACGCGTCTGCAGTGTCAGTAAAACCAGTAGAGATAGGGCGACCGTCGGTGTAAACCATGGTTACGCCGCGCAATAAAGTCATGGTCACTAGTGTTGCGATGAAGGCTTGAACCTTACCCTTGGCGATAATCACGCCACTGATCGCACCCAATGCTGCGCCTGCTACTAGAGCGGTTGGCACTGCGATCATCACTGGGATTTCCATGCCAATCATGCTGGCTGCGAAAGCACCACAAAGCGCAAGTACAGAACCAACACTCAAGTCGATACCCGCGGTTAAGATAACCAACGTCATACCTACTGCGATAATGGCGTTAATCGAAGTTTGGCGTAGGATATTGAGGATGTTATCGACGGTGAAAAAGTTTGGGTTTAAGAATGAAACGACAACAATCAAGAAGATCAAAGCAATCAATGACTTTTGATCAATCAGCCACTCTTTGCTGATTAATGGTTTTTTCTTTGGAGCTTCGGTTGTTTTGCTCATGGTTTTAGTACTCATGCTGCGTCCTCGTTGATCTTTTTACCGACCGCACACGCCAGTAATAATTCTTGGTTTGCTTCTTTAGCATCAAATTCACCGCTTACACGGCCTTCATGCATCACCATGATGCGGTCACTCATTCCTAACACTTCTGGCATTTCAGACGAGACCAAAATGATGCTCATGCCGTCGGCTTTAAATTTATTAATGAGTTGGTAAATCTCTTTCTTCGCACCAACATCGACACCACGAGTGGGTTCATCAAGAATCAGTACTTTTGGTTTGGTCATCAAGCCTTTAGCAATTGCCACTTTCTGTTGATTACCGCCAGAAAGGTTGCCAATAATTTGTTCGCGAGTCGGGGTTTTGATGTTGAACAGCTTGATGAAGTCATCGACTGCAATCACTTCATCTTTATGTTGGATTTGACCTTTCTTAGTCAGCAGATCCAGTGCACATAACGACATGTTTTCTTTCACTGAAAGTCCTAGCACAAGGCCATCGCCTTTACGGTCTTCAGAGATGTAAGCAATGCCATTGGCCAAGCCGTCTTTCGGGCTTACAGGGTTGATGGTTTTGTTTTCTAGGTTGATGACGCCGCGCTCACTTGGAAGGGCACCGTAAATCACTTTCATCAGTTCAGTTCGGCCTGCACCCATAAGGCCAGATACACCCAGGATTTCGCCGCGCTTTAGAGTAAAGCTCACGTCATGAACGCCAGAACCAGTTAGGCCAATCACTTCAAGACAGGTTTCACCGTGGTTCTGCCCGATACGTGGGTATTGTTCGTCTAGCTTACGGCCAACCATCATTTCGATTAGGCCATCTTCGTCGGTGTCTTTTACTTCACACTGACCAATAAACTTACCGTCACGAAGCACGGTGATGTCATCACAAATCTCGAAGATCTCTTTCAAGCGGTGAGAGATGTAAACAATGCCGCAGCCTTCAGAACGTAGCTCGTTAATTACCTTAAACAGCGACTCGGTTTCGGTATCGGTAAGCGCATCAGTTGGTTCATCCATGATGATGACCTTAGATTCAAACGATAGGGCTTTTGCGATCTCTACCATTTGTTGCTCACCAAGGCTCAACTGGCCTAAAGGTGTTTTCGAGCTGTGTTTCACGTTAAGGCGTTTAAGTAGCTTGTCGGCTTCTTGGTACATCTCGTTCCATAAGATGCGACCCATGGTGCCCGTGATTTCACGCCCTAAGAAGATGTTCTCGGCGATGGTTAACTCAGGAATTAGGTTCAGTTCTTGGTGAATGATACTAATGCCTGCTTGTTGAGAGTCACGCGGTCCTTTAAATGCAGCCGGTTTTCCTTGGTAAGCGATAGTGCCGCTGTCCAAGTGATAGATACCCGTAAGCACTTTCATAAGCGTGGATTTACCTGCACCGTTTTCACCCATTAACGCCATTACGCGTCCTGGGTAAACGTTGAGGCTTGCCTTATCCAGTGCTTTCACACCAGGGAAGGCTTTCTCAATTGAGCTAAGTTCTAAAATGGCTTGAGTCATGTCGGTTCCTTTACTCGGGGCCAGTTGTATTTGATTGTTCTGTATATGCATTATTTTTGGTTCAGTGATGACACTGAGCTGTCGTTGCGTTTCGCTTGAGCTAAAACGTTACGCCAGCTTGGAAAATAACATTTGCGTATGGCGTGCATTCACCAGTGCGAATCACCGCGCGGCTTTCATGCGTACGCTCTTTGAATTCTTCATGAGTGATGTAAGTAATCGAAAGCGGTTTGCCGCAACGCGCTTCTTCTGTCTTGATCAAATCAATCAGCGCAGCGTGGTGCTCTGGGCTTACTTTCGCAAACTCTTCTGCAATCACAACGCCTTCAATTTGAGACTCATCCAGCATGGTTTTTACTGTCTGCTGAAAACTTGGAACACCGTGAGTCAAAGCAAGGTCTATGCGAGTCACATGATCCGGAATCGGCAACCCTGCATCACAAATCGTGATTTCATCTGTATGGCCAAGAGTCGCCACTAGGTAAGAGAGCTCAGAGTTTATTAGGGTACTTTTTTTCATATCACGACCTATCGAAAAATAACGTTTAATGGGTTGAGAACAACTCAAGAAAAAGCCATCGAAACGTTTCGATAGTGATAATAGTGTGTGATTTATCATTTGCACGTTTGATTGTTTTAGAGTGTGATAACGATCATCGAAACGTTTCGATGGGGCGTTTTTTGGTGATCGCAATCACTTTCATCGGCAATTAAGAAGGTAAGGCAACGTAACGTTAACTTAAGGCAAAGGGAGTTAAAGTTTATTCACCGGAACATTTTGAACAGATTCTATAGGGGAGGCTTTAAGGGGTGTTTCTATTACTACATATCCAGCTTCATTGGTATTGGGTATGACGAACAACGTATAGCCATATCGAGGAATCGTAACAATTTTGATGTTAGATGCTCTCAAGCGAACAAAAACATTCCTTAAGCAATAAATGACATTGGTTAGTGCTTGTGTCGGCACCGTTTCGTTTCCCCAACATGCGTTCACGATGTCTTTTCTAGGGATGGGTTGTCCGGCGCTTTTCGACAGTAGACAAAGCACGGAAAACAAGTGGTGACGTAAATAGATCTTGTTCCCCTGTTTGTTCGTGATGTTTCGAGTATCTACGTTAAGAGTTAGGTCGCCAAAGTGGATTTCGTTATTCATTGTTTTTCGATCTTTCTCATTCTTCATTGTGGAGGAGTGGGTTGGGATAGCAGATAAAGCGCGCGGATTATGCAAAATAACGTCACTGTTGAAAGTAAGCATGCGTAAGTCTGCACGAATAAAATCTAAAAATGGGATGGTTTGAAAATTGATGGGAGTTTTTTTGAAGAAATAGATGGATTTTATTTGTCGATTATTCAAATGGTTATTTGGCTATAACTGATTGTGTTGTATGAGATTACAAAGTGATTATATTTTTATTTATTTTTTTGTTTTCTGTGAGCTTAACCTGCTTGCCAATTCGACGGGGTGTCGGATAACTCTAACAAGATTGTGCAGCATAGGAAGGCGTAACAATCTTGATTTGCATTAAGTAAGGTCAAGCCGTAATGAACAAAAAATTTCTTCTAAGCATCGCAATGATGTCAGTATTTTCAGCAAACAACGTAATAGCAGCGGACAGCGGTTTCTACCTAGGTGGTGCAATCGGTACGTCTGGTGTGGATGACGGTGGCATGTTTGATTCTGTAAATGTACCCGTTAGCTTTGAAGCAGAAGACAACACATATCGTTTGATTGCCGGTTACAAATTTAATCGCATCGTTGCGATTGAAGCGCAATACACGGACTTTGGTGATGTTGTTGCTAAATCACCAGGTCGTAATGATGGTTTCACTTGGACACCTCAAATCTTTTCAGTAACGGCTAACCTTGGTTACACGTTTGATAATGGCGTTCGTCCATTTGGTACTATCGGTTTATCGACTATTGATCTAGACATGAAGCTTGCAGACGGCTCTCGCCCTTCAGAAAGTGGTTTTGATGATACGGGAGACGGCATCCGTATGGGTGTTGGTGTTGAATACACACCACCTACAATGTCTTCGTTGAGCGTTCGCCTAGCGTACGAAGCTGATGCTTTTGACATCGAAGATAACGACAACGGACACAAGACAGAAGAAACCGTTGTTCTGGACTCTTTTTACTTAGGCGCAATGTACACATTCTAAGTTTAACACCTTGCTAAACGGTAAATCGGTTCTAAATGGGGCGCCGGTTGGCTCAACCCGTTTGGCTAAAGTGGAAAGCCGCAGTTTTTGACTGCGGTTTTTTTCTGTCTGTTACAGCTTGCGTTTTTACATGTTCGGATTAGGTAAGACGCCTGTTTTAAAGTGAACCTGAATCGGGCTGTTAAGCTTCACGAATATGAGCGGTGACAGCAACGATGGCATGGTCCGTACTGAATTGATCGTGCTCGAAGCTTGGATTAATGAGGTGATGATCGACCACTGTGTAATCAGACAATTCCATCAAACTTGAAGAGTTCTGACAATCGAATTCGTTCGACATCAAAATGTAATCCAGTACAGACCCAGAAGCGCCGTAGTAATGGGTTGGTTTACGCTGTTCAAGCAAGTCTTGTTCATGCAATTGATGATAAATATCCCAGCTGTCTTTTAAGCGGAAGTGGGAAAGCCAATGCTTGCTGTTTTCGTCTCGGTTGATTGCGTAACTCAACAGCCCTTTAAACTCATCGTGGAATAATGGTTTATTAAAGTCACCCATCAACACGACTGGCTGATTGGTTTGGTAGCGATGATTGGTGATGTATTGATGCAGCATCTGAGCTTCAAGGCCACGTTGAACACTGGATAACCAAGAGCCAAGTTGTTCTTGGTGGAAGCGAGTGAGCGTGTCACTTTGTGGCTTTGCGCCTTGCTGAGCGTTATCCGAATCGACAGATTCAGTTCTTGGCTCCGTCGGACGCTGCGATTTGAAATGCACAACATAACAGTCGGTTGAACCTAAATGAGGTAACGTAATCGTGGCATGAACAGGCGTTCTGTTGAATGAGAAATTGTCATTAAGATTGAACGCTGTCAGTAACTTCGAGTCTGGCGTAACAGGCTGCACGTTTTCAATCGGGTAACGGGAAGCGATACCAACGACAGGTGAGGTATATAAGTAGTCATCCTCAACGTGTGCACTATCGACAACCGCAAAGTAAGGGTAGCCAAGTTCATTCATTAACTGCTCTAAAGGCTGCGGGCTAAATATCTCTTGAAAGCCAATCACATCACAATCTACTGAACGAATCGTTTCAGCCATCCAGTGCTGTTTCTTCTGCCATTCATCGAAGCTGTAGATGTTCTCAAAATCATAGTAAGCATTCGGTGGTTCGAGGTAGTTCAAAAGATTGAACGTTGCGAATGTTATGTGGTTTGGTTTATTCAAGGTTGAATCCTATTGAAATCACTTCTTTAAGGATATCTAAAATACTGAGATATTGTTTGGGTTTAGTCAGTTATTTTCATTTGATCTAGCGAAGGTTGTCGCTTTCTGCTTGGATTTTCTCTGCTCGATGCTCTTTAGGTGTCGAGTTTAATTTTATCTACGATCAATCGATCGCTTTTTATGGTTTCACAATGAAAAAATATACCTCTCTCGCTCTTGTGCTGTTGAGCGCTTTCTTCTCTACATCGTTATTGAGTCATTCTTTGGATCCTGAGTCTATTGAGCAAATCGAGTTTCGTGTATCAGCGCGCATTGGTGTCGCAGTTTATGATTCCGCGACTGAGCAAACATGGAGTTATAAGGG